>JAUNGH010000137.1 GCA_030524605.1 Oscillospiraceae bacterium
GGTGTTCCTCATGATGGTGCTGGGCTTTCTGCTGCACCAAAAGACCCGCCTGCTGAACGACAGCTTCGCCGGATACCTGAACACCTTCGTCTTTCAGATCGCCCTGCCGGTGCAGCTGTTCAAGAACCTGGCGGAGTCGGATTTCCACACGGTCTGGAACGGCAGGGTGGTGCTGTTCTGCTTCGCGGTCTCCCTGGCGTCGATTCTGGCAATGGCCGCTCTGTCCCTGCTGCTGCGGGACAAGTCCCTCCGGGCCGAATTCATCCAGGCGGGCTACCGGGGCAGCCAGGCCCTGCTGGGGGCGGCCCTGATGCAGAACATCTACGGCGAGACCGGGCCGCTGGCCCTGGTTTTGATCGGCGCGGTGCCCCTTTACAATGTGGCGGCGGTGGTCATCCTGACCCTTCTGGCGCCGGGGGGAGGGCATCTGGACCGCCGGACGATGGGAAAGACCCTCAAGGGGATCGTTACCAACCCCATCATCCTGGGCATTGCGGCGGGCTTGCTCTGGTCGTTGCTGAAGCTTCCCCAGCCGGTCATTATGCAGCGGGCGGTGTCCAGCCTGGCGGCCACGGCCACGCCGATGGGCCTGCTGGCCCTGGGTGCCTGCATCGACGTGAAGAAGATCACCGCCTGCTGGAAGCCCACAGTGGTGTGCAGCGTGTGCAAGCTGGTGGTTTTCGCGGCGCTGTTCCTGCCCGCGGCGGTCTGGATCGGCTGCCGGGACGAGCTGCTGGTGGCGATGCTGGTCATGCTGGGTTCGCCCGCCACAGTCAGCAGCTTCAGCATGGCCCGCAGCATGGGGCACGAGGGGACGCTGACCTCCGGCTCGGTGATGCTCACTACCGTGTGCAGTGCGTTCACCTTCACGGGCTGGCTGTACTTATTGAAGACGATGGTGTTGATCTGAGACGCCGGGGCGGCGGGCCGGGAGCGGCCCGCCGTTTTATGCTTGACATATATAGATAACCAATATATAATCCGATATATAGATCGTCTATATAAGGAGGGACTGCCATGGAGATGGACAAGGGCCTGATCAGCGGCAGCATGGCCCTGCTGGTCATGAAGCTGCTGGAGGACGGGGACAAGTACGGCTACCAGATGATCGAGGAGCTGAAGCGGCGCAGCGACAACACCTTTCACCTGAAGGCGGGGACGCTGTATCCGCTGCTCCACGGGCTGGAGGAGAAGGGCCTGGTCACCGCCTACGAGCGGGAGGCCGCCGCCGGGAAGCCCCGGCGGTACTACCACCTGACGGAGCAGGGGAGCGCGGCCCTGCGGGAGAAGGAGAGGGCCTGGAATGTCTATGCCCGCGCCGTAGGCCGGGTTCTGAAGGGAGGCGCCTGCTGTGCCGGAGCGTAAGACGATTCAGGGCTATCTGGCGGCGGTGGAGGAACAGATCCGCTGGAGACGGGCGCGGCCCGTGGTGGCCCGGGAACTGGAACGGCATCTGGAGGACCAGCGGGACGCCTTCGCCGCGGAGGGGAATTCCCCGGAGGAGGCGGAGCGCCTGGCCGTGGAGGAGATGGGCGACCCGGTGGCGGTGGGCACGGAGCTGGACCGCATCCACCGGCCAAAGCCCCAGTGGGGGCTTCTGGCGCTGACCATGCTGCTGGCGCTGGCAGGCGGTTTCCTGCGGGTGCGGCTGTTCGCCGGATGGGAGCGCTATTGCCTTGGCAGCGACCCGGCGCGGACGGCGGCCGCCCTTGGCTTGGGAATGGCCTGCCTGCTGGGAGCCTACTTTCTGGACTATACCTTCCTGGGCCGCCATGCCGGAGCGGTTTACATCGCGGCGGTGGCCGCCGGTCTGCTGTCCCTGTGGCTGTCGCCCAACGTAAACAACGCCTCTTATTATACCCGCTATGTGGTGCTGTGCTATCCGGTGATCTATGCTGTCTGGCTGTATGCCTGTCGGGGAAAGGGCTGGAAAGGCATGTTCCTTGCCATTTCAGGCGGCGTGCCGCTGGCCTTGGTGTGCTGTGGGGCGCCCTTTACCCAGGCCCTGTTTTTGCTGCTGGTCAGCGGATTGGTGCTGCTGCTGGCGGCTGCCCGGATGGATTGGTTCGGCATCGGGAGGCTTCCCACGGCGGCGGCGCCGCTGGGGGTCGCGCTGCTCATGGCGCTTGGCGCATACCGCTGTGGATTCGGGGCGAGCCGGATCGCGGCGTTCCTGCACCCGGAGATGGACCCGCTGGGCGGCGGCTATCAGGCTATGATGAACCGCACGGCCCTGGCGGGCGCCCAATGGCTGGGAGAGGGCAGCATGGGCGATCAGTATATGCGGTATCCCTATGAGATGATCGTGCCGGAGGCAGATCGGAGCATGCTGCCGCTGACCGTGATCTATAAGCTGGGCTGGCTGCCGTTTTTGCTTTTGATGCTGGTTTTCACTGCGCTGATGGTCTGGCTGCTGTGCCGCTGCCTGCGGCAGAAAAGCCGCTTGGGCCGTCTGACGGCGCTGGCGGTGGTGATGACGCTGGGGCTTCAGGCTGTGTTCAGCGTCATGCTGAATTTCGGCTTTGTACTGTTCTATGCCGAACTGCCGCTGGTGGTGGGGAATCTGCACACTGTCACAGACATGGGCCTGATCGGTCTGGCCCTGTCGGTGTTCCGGGGCGATGCCATCGCCCGGAATGCCGGCCCGGAAAATGCCGCTGTCCCTCTGCGCATCTCCTGCAATAAATGGCAAAATAACCAAAATCATGAAAAAGTTTTAGAGATTTCGCTGGTTTTGAAAAAGTGGTGAAACAAATCCCGAATTTGGATCGTCTTTATAAATAAGGAAAATTATCAAAGGATGGTCGGGTGCGGATGGACAGAAAACGGTCGTGGGGGATAGCGGTCATGGCGCTGGCCACAGCGGCGGCCCTGGGCATGACCTCTCTGAGCGCGGAGCGCAGCCACGCGGACCCGGCGCCGGAGACGCCGGTGGAGACTGTCTCTCCGGAGGAGGCCCGGCAGGTCCTGCGGGACTACTTCGCCGCCCACTACAGCGAAGGGGGCTGCTCCGCCATCTACGCGGACCTGACCCACGACGGCGCGGAGGAGCTGCTGGTCCTGGAGTTTGAGAACGACCGGGCGGGAGAGCCTATCCAACTCCACAGCAGCGCCCTGGACCCGGACCGCTTCACGGAGGGCCGCGTCACCGTTCTGCGGGCCATGCCCGACGAGACCGTGACCACGCTGTATGAATACACCTGCGGCTCCAGCCACGCCGGCTGGGGGGAGCTTTACCTGCAAAAGCGGGACGGGCTGTCTTATCTGCTGCTGTACACACCCTATACCAGCGCGGGCCGCTCCGCCTTTGAGATCGCCCTGTTCTCTCTGGGGGATGGCGGCGAGATGCAGGACGCGGCCCGGGAGAGCGTGACCTTCCCGGTGGAGGAGGGCACCGTCCAGGAGGGCGACGCGGACGAGGCGGAGATCGACGCGTTTTTGCATACGGCCCAGGCGCTGCTGCGGGACGCCAAGCCCCTGCTTGTTTACGACGCAGTGTACGACCCGGTGACGGAGACGGACGGCCCCCGGCAGTTTGCCTATCTGGATGAGTTGTTTACCACTTATTAGGCGACATAATATTTTTTCCGGAAATCTGAGGATGGATATTGACCGGGATCAGATCCTCGTCTATAATAGACCCAGGCGCTGTCAAACAGGTGACATAACACCGCAGCCCAATTTGGGCTGCGGTATTTTTTATGGACGAAGACTCGACAAATACCGACAGAAAGGGACTGCCATGAAACAAATTCGACTGCCGAAACGGCTGGCCGCCGCGGCGCTGGCCGCGGCTCTGGCGCTGACGCCAGCGGCCGCGTTTACCGATACGGAGGGGCATTGGGCCGAGAGCGCGATTGCCAAGTGGAGCCAGGAGTACAGCATCATCCAGGGTTATGAGGACGGCACCTTCCGTCCGGATAACTCCATCACCCGGGGCGCGTTCGCCGGCATCATGGACCGCTTTTTGCAGTTCCAGTCCATCTCCGCGCCGGACACCTTCTCCGATATCTCCGGCAGCTACTGGGAGGACGCCATTCTGAAGCTCAACGCCGCGGGTGTGTACTTGGGCAACAACGGCAAGGCGCTGGCCTCCGACACCATCACCCGCCAGCAGGCGGTCACCATGATCGCCCGGGCCTTCCATATCGACGCCACCACCACCGACCTGTCCTACGGCGACGCCGGCCAGTTCGCGGAGTACGCCGTCGGCCCGGTGGCGGAGATGACGCTCCGGGGGTACATCACCGATTCCTGGGACGGGAACTTCCGGCCCCAGGAGCCCATCACCCGGGCGGAGATCGTCAACATCCTGGGGAATATGATCCAGGTCCTGATCCAGACAACCGAGACCTACTACGGCGATGTGCAGGGCAGCCTGATGATCAACAGCGCGGACGGCGCCGACATCATCGACACGACGGTCTACGGCGACCTGATCCTGGCCCCCGGCGTGACGGGCCCTGTGACGCTGACCAACGTGAACGTGCTGGGAAGCGTCCGCAACTTCAGCTCCGTGGTGCCCACGGTGCTGGAGGGGAACCGGCCCGGAGAGACGGAGCAGCCGGAGGAGCCGGAGCTCCCGGCGGCGCCGGGCATCCAGCCCAGCGAGGTCTATACCCCCGGCGCCACCACCGGGGAGACCATTGATTACAGCGGCAAGAAGATCCCCGTCTATGAGGGCAGGGAGCGCATCCGGCTCTACGACGGCGATTTTTACTGGAATGAGGACCGGCTGGAGTACTGCGGCAGCGACTTCCGCACCCGCTTTGGCATCGACGTGTCCGCCTATCAGAACCGGGCCAGTGAGAACCAGACCATCGACTGGGAGGCCGTGGCGGCGGACGGCGTGGAGTTCGCCATGGTCCGCATCGGCCTGCGGGGCACCTCCACCGGTGCCATCAACGCGGACCAGTTCTACATCCAGAACATCGAGGGGGCTATGGCCGCAGGCATTGAGACCGGCGTGTACTTCTTCGCCCAGGCCATCACCGTGGAGGAGGCCATCGAGGAGGCGGATTTCGTCATCAGCCTGCTGGACGGCCTGGAGATCAACGGGCCCGTGGCCTACGACTGGGAGATGCACGACGCCTCCTACCGGGTCTACGGCACCGCGCCGGAGATGGCCACTGCCTGCGCCATCGCCTTCTGCGAGCGCGTCAAGGAGGCGGGCTACACGCCCATGATCTACGCGGGGCAGTATGTCAGCTACATCAAGTACGACCAGGGCGCCATTGCGCCGTATCTCTGCTGGTACCCGGAGTATAAGAGCGAATCCTCGGAAAAGCTCTATCCCACCTTCTTCTACCAGATGGACTACTGGCAGTTCAGCAGCAGCTGCACCGTGGACGGCATCGGCGGCCGGGTGGACGCCAACATCCAGTTTATCCCCAGATAAGCAAAAAGCTCCGGTCATTTGACCGGAGCTTTCTTTTTGGGAGCGTATTGCGAGACCGCCACCCCGGCGGTGATCAGGGCCGCGCCCACGACAGCCAGAGGGGAGATGGGCTCGTCCAGGAAGATGCGGGCCGTCACAATGGTGACGAAGGGGTTCAGGTAGATAAAATTGTTGGTGGCCACCACCCCCAGCAGGCGGAAGGCTCTGTTCCACAGCACATAGCAAAGGCCGCTGCCGATCAGGCCCAGGAACAGGAGATTTCCGAACACCACAGGCGCTGCCAGCGGCGCGGTGGGGAAGGGGGCGCCCTCCAGCAGCACCAGGGGGACGGCGGTGACGGCGCCCCAGAACAGCGTCCGCCGGGTGAACAGGATGGGATCCAGCTCCCGGCCCGCCCGCCGCTGCAGCACGGAGTAGACCGCCCAGCAGGCGGCGGCGCCCAATGCCAGCAGGTCGCCCCGGGGATTCAGCTTCAGCACGAAGGTGCCGTTGCACACCACCAGCACCACCCCGGTGAAGGCCGCCAGAAAGCCCCACAGGGTTTGGCGGCGGAAGCGCTCCACCCCGGCGGCGTGGGCCAGGACGGCGGTGAAGATGGGGGCCGCCGCCACGATGATGCTGACGTTGGAGGCCAGGGTGTAGGTCAGGGCGGTGTTCTCCGTATAAAAGTAAAGTGAGCAGCCGGACAGGCCCAGCAGCAAAAAGCACAGCTCCTGCCTGCCCGTCAGGGCCAGCCGC
>JAUNGH010000138.1 GCA_030524605.1 Oscillospiraceae bacterium
GCCGCCAAAGAGGCAGATTGATGGATACGCCCATCGCGGATTTTGTGCGGCGCTGCGCCGCCTCCGGCGCCGCCCGGCTCCACATGCCCGGCCACAAGGGGAAGCCCTTCCTGGGCTGCGAGACGCTGGATATCACGGAGATCTCCGGCGCCGACGCGCTGTATGAGGCAAAGGGCATCATCGCGCAGAGCGAGCGGAATGCCGCGGCGCTGTTCGGCTCCGGACAGACGCTCTTTTCCACAGAGGGCTCCAGCCAGTGCATCCGGGCCATGCTGTACCTGGCCCTGACCTGCCGCCCTGCCGGAACGGCTCCGGTGGTCGTGGCGGCCCGGAACGTCCATAAGGCGTTCGTCTACGCGGCGGCGCTGCTGGATTTAGAGGTCGTGTGGCTGTGGCCGGAGGGGGGCGGCTCCTCCATCTGCGGTTGTCCCGTGTCCTCGGAGACGCTGGAGGAGACCCTGGCGGGCCTGCCCGCGCCGCCTGCTGCCGTGTATCTCACCAGTCCGGACTATCTGGGCGGCATGGCGGACATTGCCGTGCTGGCGGAGGTCTGCCGCCGCCGCGGCACGGTGCTGGCGGTGGACAACGCCCACGGGGCCTACCTGCACTTTCTGCGCCCGGCCATACACCCCCTGGACCTGGGGGCGGACATCTGCTGTGACTCCGCCCATAAGACCCTGCCGGTTTTGACCGGCGGCGCGTATCTGCAGATCGGCCAAAACGCCCCGGCGGGCTTCCGGAAAAACGCCAGGGCCGCCCTGGCCCTGTTCGGCTCCACCAGCCCGTCCTATCTGACGCTGGCGTCTTTGGACCTGTGCAACCGCTATCTGGCGGAGGGCTATCCCGCCCGTCTGGCGGAGACGGCGGCCCGGCTGGAGGATGTCCGCACACGGCTTGCCGCCGCGGGCTGGCAGGCGGAGCCTTCGGACCCCCTGCGGCTGACCCTGCTGGCCCCGGAGGGGCTTACGGGAACTATCCTGGCGGAGCGCCTGCGGCAAAACGGCGTGGAGTGCGAGTATGCGGACGGGGAGTATCTGGTGCTCATGGCGACGCCGGAAAATGCCCCGGAGGATCTGAAGCGCATCCTTGCGGCGCTGGGGGAGAACCGCGCCCCGGCGGCTGAACCGCCGGCGCTGCCTCTTGCCCGGGGAGAGCGGGTGCTGTCCATCCGGCAGGCCCTGTTCGCGCCCCAGGAGACGGTTTCGGCGGAGCAGGCCCTGGGCCGCGTCTGCGGTGCGCCCGCCGTGTCCTGCCCCCCTGCCATCCCCGCCGCCGTCTCCGGCGAGCGCATCGGGCGGGAGGCGCTGGAGCTGTTCCGGCATTACGGCATTGAAAACGTGGATGTTTTGATATGAGAAAAGGACCTCCCCGGCAGCCGCCGGGGAGGTCCTTTTCAGATCATAGAAGCGGAGCCGGGGGAAGGTTCAAAGCCGGTTTTGGCTGTTCAATAACCTGATCCACTTGTTTTGTCTGTGGGCGTAAAAGCTCCTTGCCCATGCGCATACAAAAGCCGTTTTCCAGCCGGCTCCGATCTCGACTTCGTCTGTGTATTCCGTTTGGCCGTCTCCGGCGGCTTTCAATGTGATGCGGTGATTCCACGTCGGAACAGACGGATTGGATTCCTGTGTATAGATTTCATAGGTATCGTCGCTGAACCGCAGTACGTGGATCGTGTGTATCCCGCAGGGGATGACTCCAAATATCCGAAGGCGGAAGCGAAAGACGGCGCCCTCCTCCCAGACCGGGGAGCCGCGCCCGTCGATGGGCAGGAAAGACGCATAGGGGCTTGCAATGTATTGAAGTGTTTTCAGCTCCTTCAGCAACTGAAAGACCTGCTCCTGAGAGGCGGGAAAGATGGATGTTCTTGTTACGGTCTTCGATCTCATGTCCCAGGCTCCTCCTGTACAGCTTTTCCGGCAAGCTGGAAAGCATTATATAAGAACCTTTTCGCGGTGTCGCGCCCCTCAAACCCGGCGCAGCGGCAGGGCAGGGCATTGACGGCCCGCTCCAGCAGGGGCTGCCGCAGGGAGGCGGCGTCCACTGTGTAGTCCAGCGCCAGCACGTCGTCCCACGCCCGGTTCAAAAAGGCCACCTCCCGCCGCCCGTGGGTACGGGTCAGCTCCGGATTTCCGGCATTTTGCAGATAGTCCGCTGTCGCCTGCTCCGGCAGTCCCGCGTCCAGCAGGCCCAGCCGGAGCTGCTCCATGGCGAAAGCGGGGAGCCGCGCCCAGTCCGGCCCGGACAGCCCATGGGCCACGATGGTATACCGGCTGGCGCAGTGGACCAGCAGCAGGCTGCTCTCGCCCCGGAGGGTGATGCAGTGGAGATCCCAGCAGTACCGGCGGCCCAGGGGCCCGCCGTATGGCACGGCTTTCAGTCCCAGCTTACGCTGGAGGGGAAAGGTCAGCCCCAGCTGCATGGCGTATCCTCCCGCCGCAGGTACAGCAGGGGAAAGGGCCGCCCCTGTCCGTCCAGCTCCGTCCGCTGATAGGGGCGGAAGCCCATCCGCTGATAGAAGCCCAGCGCCTGGGGGTTCTGCTCGTTGACGCAGACCTCCCGGATGCCGTACCGGCGGATGCCCCATTCCAGCAGCTGCCGCCCCAGCCCCCGGCCCTGGACGGCGGGGGAGAGGAACAGCATTTCCAGCCGCTCTCCGTCGGCCCCCAGAAAGCCCGCCGGGCCTCCGCCCACACTGGCCACCGCCAGGCGGGGGACGGCGGACAGTGCCTCCGGGACCTCCCGGGCGATGGCCTGGAGGTCGTCCTCGGTCAAAAAGCGGTGGGTGGCCCGCACGGAGCGCTCCCAGACTGCCGTCAACTGCCGGATCAGCTCCGGGGAACGCCGGGAGACCTCCCAGATGTCCGGCGCCGGCATGGCTTCCAGCGCCGCCTGTATCCCTGCGGCGAAGGCCCGGTGCCCCGCCGGGGAGAAGTGGACGCCGTCAAATACCAGTTCCACGCCCCACTGTCCGGCGTCGGCAAAGCGGAGGCCCATCTCTCCGGCCAGCGCCGCGTAGGCATCCGCCAGCCCGGCGGACTCGCGCAAGAGCCGTTCCTCCGTGACCCATGTGCCAAGGCGCATGGGCGGCGGCGCGGCCAGCAGCACCGTCTCCGGCGGACACCGCTCCAGCACACGCCGCAAAAAGGCCGACATCCGTTCCGCCACGGTCCCGGCGGTCATTGCCGGAGACTGGAGGAGGTCGTTGCTTCCCAGCATCACCGCCAGGGCGTCCATAGGCCCGCAGTCCGCCAGAAGCCGGTCCGCCTGGGCCAGTTCTCCGGCGCGGCGAGGGATCTCCCGCCCATTTTGCCCGGCGTTCAGAACCTCCCAGCCTGTGCTTTGCGCCAGAACGTCCGTCCAGCGGACCTCCGCCGGATAGCGCCCGCCGAAGCATGAGCGGGGGTCGTAGCCGTAGGTGTTGGAATCTCCAAAGCACAGCAGCTTCATATCAAAATCCCCTCGCAGTGGTCCACCTCGTGCTGGATGATCTGGGCCGCAAAGCCGGAGTAGGTCTCCCGGTGGGGCCGGAACATCATGTCCTGATAAGTTACCTCAATGGATCGATGGCGGACGGTCTTCCGCACACCGGAGAGGGACAGGCAGCCCTCCTCTGTCTCATAGGTCTCCGGGGAGCGTTTCACGATTACCGGATTCAGCATGACCACCGGGATGCCGCCAAAGCTAATGGCAATGATGCGCTTGTTGACGCCGATCATGTTGGCCGCCATGCCGACACAGCGGTCCAGACTGGCCGCCAGCGTGTCCAGCAGATCCCGGGCTGTTTCCAGGTCCTCCCGCCCGGCGGGGGCGGCCTTGCGGTTCAGGGAAAAAATATCGGTAACAACAGGTCTGACCATATGCTTCACCTCTTGGGGACATTGTAGCATACCGGGGGCGGGAAATCCACTCGCCCGTTCTGCAACTAGAGCAATATAATATATATTTTTGCCTATATAATGGAAAATTTAATAAAAACCGGCGCCGGGATTGCTCCCGGCACCGGCTGCTCTTTATTTCAGCACATCCAGCACGGACAGGTCGAAGCCCCGATAATCCCGCTCCCGCAGCAGCTCCGTGACCTCGTCCAGAGTGGGCAGCGAGGGCATGGCCCCCATCCGGGACACGGTGATGGCGGCGGTGTGGCTGGCAAAGGCCAGCGCCTCCGCCTGGGGAAGTCCCACCGTCAGGCCCACGGACAGCGCGCCCACGAAGGAATCCCCCGCGGCGGTGGGGTCTGCCACATGGTCCATGTGGACGCAGGGAACGTCACGGATGGAATCGCTCGCCACCACGGCGGAGCCGCTGCCGCCCAGGGTGATGATGATGTTTTCCACACCCTTGCTCCACAGGGCGGCGGCGATTTTTTGCAGGTCCTCCCGCAGGGGGCCGTTTTCGTCGGTGCCCAGGGGCAGGCCGGTCTCCATGGAGGCCTCCTGCTCGTTGGGGGTCAGGTAGGTCACAAGGCTCAAAAGCTCGTCGTCCAGATCCGTGGCGGGGGCGGGATTCAGCATGACGGGCACGCCCGCCTCCCTGGCCCAGCGGGCCACCGCGCGGTTGACCGCCAGGGGAATCTCCAGCTGGAGCAGCACCATGTCGTACCCGGCGATCTCCTGCCGGATCCAGGCCACATCCTCCACCGTCAGCGTCTGGTTGGCGCCGGGGATGACCACAATGCGGTTCTGGGCGGTGTGCTCCGTCACCTCCAAAGTCACATGGCCGATGCCGGAGACGGCGCCCCGGCGCACCAGCACACGGCTGACGTCCACACCGGCGGCGCGGGGCGTCTCCAGCAGCTTTTCGCCGAAGATGTCGTCCCCCACGCAGCCCATCATGGTGACGTCGGCGCCCAGGCGGGCACATTGCAGCGCCTGATTGGCCCCCTTGCCGCCGGGGGCCATGTGAAAGGATTTTCCATATACGGTCTGAGCGGATTGGGGCACACGCTCCGTGGTGGCGATCAGGTCCATGACAAAGCTGCCGACAACTAAAATGCGAGGCTTTTTCTGCATGATTCGGTATCTCCTATTTGCGAGTAAACGATTAAGTATTCTACATTATAAAACTTTACGTCAAAAATACAAGCCTTTTCTTGTAAGTTAAAAGATAAACGATTAAATCCGGCGAAAACATTGAGAAAAATGGTACACTTTTTTACTGACACTTTTTTTCGGGACCGCCTGTCACGCTTTGAAAAGGCTGCGGAGACGTCCCTGCGGACGTATGCGGATCAGGCGGCGTCCCGCCGGAGACCTGCGGTACAGGGCGCAAAAAAGGAACGGCGCAGAATGCGCCGTTCCTTTTCGCGTCTCGGAAAAGCTCAGCTCCTCTGGTTGCCGCCGTTGGTGGTATCTTTCAGCAGCACGTCGTGCGCGCCGCCGCACCCCGCGGAACAGGTCCCGCGGGGACCCCGCATGGGACTCAAATGGGCAGGCGGAGCCTGCCCATTTCAAGGTTTTGCTCCGCAAAACGCTTGGACGCGCCGCTTGGCGCGAGAGGGGCGGCGGGGAGGCTGATGAGCGATCAGCTCCTCTGGTTGCCGCCGTTGGTGGTATCTTTCAGCAGCACGTCGTGCGCGCCGCCCTCCACGATGGAGACGGAGGACACCAGGGTCAGCTTGGCCTTCTCCCGCAGCTCGGGGATGGTCAGCGCGCCGCAGTTGCACATGGTGGAACGCACCTTCGCCAGGGTGGTGGCCATGCCGTCGGTCAGGGCGCCGGCATAGGGCACGTAGGAGTCCACGCCCTCCTCGAAGGAGAGCTTTCCCGCGCCGCCCAGGTCGTAACGCTGCCAGTTCCGGGCCCGGGCGCTGCCCTCGCCCCAGTACTCCTTCATATAGCTGCCGCCGATCAGAACCTTGGCGGAGGGGCTTTCGTCAAATCGGGAGAAGTAGCGGCCCAGCATGCAGAAGTCCGCGCCCATGGCCAGGGCCAGGGTGATGTGGTAGTCCTGGACGATGCCGCCGTCGGCGCAGATGGGCACATACACGCCGGTCTCCTCAAAGTACTTGTCCCGCTCCGCCGCCACGTCGATGACGGCGGTGGCCTGGCCGCGGCCGATGCCCTTGGTCTCCCGGGTGATGCAGATGGAGCCGCCGCCGATGCC
>JAUNGH010000139.1 GCA_030524605.1 Oscillospiraceae bacterium
CACACGCGGCCGCGGCTTGGCGGCCGCTTTTTTATCCGCAACCGCCCCGCGGCCGCCCGGGCGGCTTTTATTTCCCAGACATCTCCAACACGTTTCCCGGCATAAGGCGGAAAATATTGTGGATACTATCTTTTGCCAGACAGACCAATTGAATGACAAAAGGAGTTTTCGATATGAAGGCAACTGGAATCGTGCGGCGGATCGACGATCTCGGCAGAGTCGTGATCCCCAAGGAGATCCGCCGCACCATGCGCATCCGGGAGGGCGACCCCCTGGAGATCTACACCAGCCGGGACGGCGAGGTCATTTTCAAAAAATACTCCCTGCTGGGCGGCGTGGAGGACTTCGCCTCCCAGCTCTGCGAGACCATGAGCCGCTCCACCGGCAGCATCTGCGCAGTGACGGACCGGGACACGGTCATCGCCGTGGCCGGCGGCGGCAAGCGGGAGCTGATGGGCAAGCGCATCACCCCCGAGCTGGAGCAGATCATGGAAAGCCGCCGCATCTACCAGTACGCCGGCGAGGGCCAGACCATCCCCGTCTCCGACAGCACCGACAAGCTGGTGACCAACGTGGCGGCCCCCATCCTGGCGGAGGGAGATCTGCTGGGGCTGGTGCTGTTCGTCGGCACCTCGCCCGGTCTCGTCACCGGCGACGCGGAATTCAAGCTGGCCCAGACCATCGCGGCCTTTTTGGGCCGCCACATGGAGGGCTGATGGAAAAAGCCGGCTCAAGGACGCCCTGCCGGGGCGTCCTTTTCCGCTCCGGTCAAATTTCCGCCTTTGTGTACATCTGACGCGCACAAAAGTTTTTGAGCGCCCGGCCTTCTATTTTGTGGATTTTGACATTGACAGGCGGCTCGTCCTGATGGTAGACTACGTACAACAATTCAAACATCGGCAATGGCGTTGATGGAGAAAAGTACCGCAGACGTTCGGTCCAGTGAGCGGGAGACAGTGGAAACCCCGTACCAAAGAATCTGCGCGAAGAACACTCCGTAGCTGCAATCTGAACGCGGTTTCCGCTAGTAAGTGCGACGAGTTGTGATCGTTACATCACACGGGCTTGATGGAGCCTTGAAGGTGACCGTTCCCCCAAAGGGAAGGTAAATTAGGTGGCACCGCGGATAGCAGCTATTCGTCCTAAAATTTAGGATATAGCTGCGTTTTTTGTTATGTGGGACATAACAGAATTTTTCGGAGGTGCTTTTATTATGTGCGCTATCATGGGATTTTCCAAAAAAACTCTGTCCAAGGAAGAACTTCTCCCCTATTTTGACCGCACCGTCTCCCGCGGCCCCGATATGAGCCGCATCATTGAAACCCCGTCCGGCTGGCTGTGCTTCCACCGCCTGGCCATCATGGGCCTGACGGAAGCCGGCATGCAGCCCTTTGAACTGGACGGCGACTATGTGGTCTGCAACGGCGAGATCTACGGCTTCCGCCCCCTCAAGCGGCAGCTGGCGGAAAAAGGCTACCAGTTCAAAAGCGGCAGCGACTGCGAGATCCTGCTGCCCCTGTTCCAGGAATACGGCTTCTCCATGTTCTCCCGGCTGGACGCGGAGTTCGCCCTGATCATCTACGATTCCAAAACCGACTCCCTCATCGCCGCCCGGGACCCCATCGGCATCCGGCCGCTGTTCTACGGCTACGACAGGGACGGCGCCATCGTCTTTGCCAGCGAGGCCAAAAACCTCATCGGCCTGTGCGACGAGGTCTGCCCTTTCCCTCCCGGCCACTACTACGCCTACGGCGAGTTCGTCCGCTACGCCGACCTGACCACCGTCAAAGCCTACTCCGAGGACGGACTGGAGGCCGCCTGCAAGCACATCCGCGACAAGCTGATCGCCGGCGTTGACAAGCGCCTGGACGCCGACGCGCCCTTGGGCTTCCTGCTCTCCGGCGGCCTGGACTCCTCCCTGGTGTGCGCCATCAGCGCCATCGTGCTGGGCAAGAAGATCCGGACCTTCGCCATCGGCATGGATAAGGACGCCATCGACCTGAAATACGCCAAGGAGGTTGCCGACTACATCGGCGCCGATCACACCGAGGTCTACATGACCCGCCAACAGGTGCTGGACTCCCTGGAGGATGTCATCGCCATGCTGGGCACCTGGGACATCACCACCATCCGGGCCAGCATGGGCATGTACCTGTGCTGCAAGGCCATCCACGAGCAGACCGACGTCCGGGTTCTGCTGACCGGCGAGATCAGCGACGAACTGTTCGGCTACAAGTACACCGACTTCGCCCCCAGCGCCGAGGCGTTCCAGCAGGAGTCCAAGAAGCGCATCGACGAGCTGCACATGTACGACGTGCTGCGGGCCGACCGCTGCATCTCCGTCAACTCTCTGGAGGCCCGGGTGCCCTTCGGCGACCTGGACTTCGTGAAATACGTCATGAGCATCGACCCCAAGCTGAAGCTGAACACCTATGACATGGGCAAGTACCTGCTGCGCCACGCCTTTGAAAAGGACCACCTGCTGCCGGACGACATCCTGTGGCGCCAGAAGGCCGCCTTCTCCGACGCCGTGGGCCACTCCATGGTGGACGATCTGAAGGCCTACGCCGAGGAGAAGTACACCGACGAGGAGTTTGAGACCCTGCGCCGCAAGTATGACTACGGCACCCCCTTCACCAAGGAGAGCCTGCTGTACCGCGAGATCTTTGAGAAGTACTACCCCGGCCAGGCACGGATGATCGCGGACTTCTGGATGCCCAACAAGGAGTGGGAGGGCTGCAACGTCGACGACCCCTCCGCCCGGGTTTTGGCAAACTACGGTGCCAGCGGCAAGTAAACGGCTTCATTTTTAGAAGTATTACCTATTTGAATCCCTGTTGATTTATGATACGATTCACGATAAGAAATATAGGAGGATGAAACGTATGAGCACACCTACGAAACTCCCCGAGCTGTTCGGCAGCATGGTTTTCAATGAGGAGACCATGAAGGAGCGCCTGTCTTCCGCATCCTACGGCGCCTGGAAGAAATGCGTCACCGAGGGTACCTCTCTGGACATCTCCACCGCCAACGAGATCGCCGAGGCCATGAAGCAGTGGGCCGTGGAAAAGGGCGCCACCCATTTCACCCATTGGTTCCAGCCCATGACCGGCGTCACCGCCGAGAAGCACGACAGCTTCATCTCCCCCGTGGGCGGCGGCAAGATCATCATGGAATTCTCCGGCAAGGAGCTGGTCCGCGGCGAGCCCGACGCCTCCTCCTTCCCCTCCGGCGGCCTCCGCGCCACCTTCGAGGCCCGGGGCTACACCGCCTGGGATCCCACCTCCTTCGCCTTCATCAAGGAGGGTTCCCTCTGCATCCCCACCATCTTCTGCTCCTACTCCGGCCACGCGCTGGATAAGAAGACTCCCCTGCTGCGTTCTATGGACGAGGTCTCCCGCCAGGCCATCCGCATCCTGCGGCTGTTCGGCGACACCGAGACCAAGCGGGTCACCGCCTCCGTCGGCCCCGAGCAGGAGTACTTCCTGATCGATAAGGAGCTGTACGCCCAGCGCCGGGACCTGCGGATGACCGGCCGCACCCTGTTCGGCGCCAAGCCGCCCCGGGGCCAGGAGCTGGAGGATCACTACTTCGGCGCCATCAAGCCCCGCGTCGCCGCCTACATGAAGGACCTGGACGAGACGCTGTGGGCCCTGGGCGTCCTCAGCAAGACCAAGCACAACGAGGTGGCCCCCTCCCAGCACGAGATGGCCCCCATCTTCTCCGACGCCAACACCGCCTGCGATCACAACCAGCTGGCCATGGAGATGATGAAGAAGGTGGCCGACCGCCACGGCCTGGTGTGCCTGCTGCACGAGAAGCCCTTCGCCGGTGTCAACGGCTCCGGCAAGCACGACAACTGGTCCCTGGGCACCGACACCGGCAAGAACCTGTTCAAGCCCGGCTCCACTCCCAGCCAGAATGCCCAGTTCCTGCTGTTCCTGGCCGCCTTCATCAAGGGCGTCGATGAGTATCAGGACTTCCTGCGGGCCACCGTGGCCTTCCCGGGCAACGACCACCGCCTGGGCGCCCAGGAGGCTCCCCCCGCCGTCATCTCCATCTTCCTGGGCGACGAGCTGAACGACGTGGTGGAGTCCATCATCAAGGGCACCGAGCACAAGGACTCCGGCAAGCGCACCCTGGAGATCGGCGTGGACGTTCTGCCCGCCATCCCCCAGGACAACACGGACCGCAACCGCACCTCCCCCATGGCCTTCACCGGCAACAAGTTCGAATTCCGCATGCTGGGTTCCTCCCAGTCCATCTCCGGCCCCAACATCGCCCTGAACACCATCATGGCCGAGGAGCTGAAGCAGTTCGCCGACGAGCTGGAGAAGTCCAAGGACTTCCAGGCCGACCTCCAGAAGCTCATCAAGAAGGTCTTCACCGATCATCAGCGCATCATCTTCAACGGCAACGGCTATGACGACGCCTGGATCGCCGAGGCGGAGAAGCGCGGCCTGTGCAACCTGACCTCCACCGCCGACGCCCTGCCCATGTACACCGCCAAGAAGAACGTGGACCTGTTCGTCAAGCACGGCATTTACACCAAGGAGGAGATCAATGCCCGCGCTGAGATCCACATTGAGAACTACACCACCGTCATCTCCATCGAGGCCCACACCATGGTGGATATGATCCGGCACGACATCCTGCCCGCCGTCTCCGGCTACGCCACCGACCTGTGCGAGCGTGCCGCCAGCAAGGACGCCCTGGGCGTGGCCTGCAAGTACGAGACCACCACCGCCAAGGAGGTCGGCAAGCTGACCGACGCCCTGCTGGCCGCCTGCGACAAGCTGGAGAAGGACCTGGCCAAGACCCCCGCCGACGCCAAGAAGGCCATGGCCTACAGCCACGACACCATCATCGCCGACATGGGCAAGGCCCGGGAGGCCGCCGACCAGCTGGAGCGCATCACCGCCTCTGAGTACTGGCCCTTCCCCGTGTACTCCGATCTGCTGTTCTCCGTGTAACCGAATATCCGTTTATAAACAGGAAGCGCAATGGAGCGTTCAGGTCTCCATTGCGCTTCCCGTTTGACAATTTCTTCCGTCCGGCCCGAGCCGGAACTTTATGTTCCCCTCTTTCTTATTGGCCCCGCTGTGTTTTCCCCGCAGCGGGGCCGCCCCCTGTCCAAAAAGCCGTGCGCTCCCAATGGAGCGCACGGCCGCGCCCTCGCCCTGCTTTTAAACAATCCACTCGAAACCCCAGGCCAGGACGGCAGTGATGATGCCGCACACGCCGATGGCAAGACCGCTCATGGCGCCCTCCGTCTCCCCCATCTCCAGGGCCTTGGCAGTGCCGATGGCGTGGCTGCACGCGCCGATGCCAAGGCCCGCCGACAGCGGGTCCTTCACCCGCAGCAGCTTCACCAGAAAGGGCGCCAGCAGGTTGCCCAGAATGCCGGTGAAGATCACCGCCGCCACCGTGACGGACACGATACCGCCGTGGCTCTCCGACACGGCGGAGGCGATGGGCGTGGTGACGGACTTGGGCAGCAGCGACGCCGTCATGGCCGCGTCCAGGCCGAAAAGCCTGCACAGCACCAGGATGCTGCCGATGGAGGTCACCGTGCCCGCCAGGCACCCCAGCAGCACTGGCAGCCAGTTCTTTTTCAAAAGCTCCAGCTTGGCGTAGATCGTCACCGCCATGCAGGCCGTGGCCGGGCCCAGCAGCATGTTGATGATGCTGCCGCCCTGGTAATAAGCGTCATAGGGGATGCGGAAGACGGACAGCACCGCGATCAGCAGCGCTACGGCGATAATGATATTGTTGCAGACCACCAGGCCCGTCTTCTTCTGGAGCTTTGTGCCCACCCAATAGGCCGCCACCGTCAGGGCGATGCCGAAGAAGGGGGATTCCGCCAGCGCGCTCATTCCGCCGCCCCCTTCCGCTTCTCCAGCAGCCGGGAGGTCAGCCTTACCACCGTCACCGTGACGGCAAAGGTCAGCACCAGGGACACCGCGCAGACCGCGAAAAACGCCAGCCCGTGTTCCCAGATGAGGCCCGCGTAGTTCATGATGCCGACGGACACCGGG
>JAUNGH010000140.1 GCA_030524605.1 Oscillospiraceae bacterium
TGTCGGTAAAGGGCTTCACGCTGGAGAGGTTGGTGGTGTCCAGCTTCATGGCGCCGGCGGCCAGCTGGGCCACCTGCAGGCGGGTGATGGGCTTGCTCAGGTTGACGGTGCTGACGGTGATGATGCCGTCCTCCCGGGCCTTGGCAAGATATCCGCTGAACACGTTGCTGCCGGTGGGCTTCTGCTCGGGATAGCCTGCGGCCAGCATGATGAGCTTCAGGGCCGCGCCGTAGGTCACGGTGCTGTCGGGCTTGAAGGTGCCGTTGGAGTAGCCGTCAATGACGCTGGCGTCGGACAGCTCCGCCACGTATTTGTAGCACCAGGTGGAGGTGGTCACGTCGCTGAAGGTCTTCTTGCTGTTCAGCACACCCAGGGAGAAGGTGCCGGAGGCGATGGCGACGCCGTTGCTGTTCAGCGCCACATAGGGGATCTCCACGGAGCCGGTGTAGCTGGAGGACGGCACGAAGCGCAGGGACTGGGCGCCGGAGAAGATGGAATACGCAGTCGTGGTATTGGCTGCGGTGGTGGTGCCGGTGCCCACATAGACCGTGCCCGCAGTGTAGGAGGGCAGGCTCAGCAGCTGGATGCTGGCGGGCGTGGTGCCGGTGGCCTTGACCACGGCGCTGGAAATAGAGGACGCGGGGAAGGTGACGGCGGTGTTCTTGGGTGTCACGCCGTAGACCTCCGCCACGGTGGAGGAGTTGACGCTGATGAGGATGGCGCCGGTCACGGAGCGGGAGCTTCCGTAGGCGGTGAAGGGGATGGCCGCGCAGTAGTTGGTGCCGCTGGGAACGTAGGTCAGCTCCGTCAGGGCGAACTGGCTGGTGTTGGCGGGGCTGGCGTAAAACGCCTGGCCGCTGGCGTTGGAGGCTGTGATCTGAGCCCGGGCGGTGGTGCCGTACTTGCTGGTATTATAGTAATTGTAGTACAGGCTCCCGGCGGAGGGCACGCCGGTGAGCATCACATACTGCATGGCGGCGCCGGTGTTCTTCTTGAAGTACCGGGCAATGTCATTGGCATTGATCTGCACCCGGGTGCCGGTGGTGGTGGCGTAGCGGATGCTGCCCACATAGGTGGAGGATGCCGCGGCGGCGGTGTCCGGCTGCAGGATCATCGTGCCCTCCACATACTTGGTGTCGCTGTAGTAAGCCTGGAAGGACACGCTGACGGCGGTGCTGAAGCTGCTGGAGGCCACGAAGGACAGGTCGTCCAGAGCGTACTCGCCGTAGCTGCTGGCGGTACCGTAGTAGAACTTGGTATTGTTAAAGGTGGTCCGGTTGAAGGACTTCTGGCTGCTGTAGCCGTAATCATAGTAAATGGTGCCGGCGCTGGTCAGGGCGGTGGGCGCAGTGAACTCCACCCACTTGATGGTGCCGGTGTACTCCTTGCGGTAGACGGCCTGGAAATCGTCCTCGTCGAAAGCCACTTCCTTGCCGGGGGCGGCCTTGTAAGTGATGTCGCCGCTGGCGCCGGCCTTCTTTGTGGAGCGGATGACCACGGTGCCGTCCACAGAGCGGGAACCGCTGCCGTAGGCGGTAAAGGTCAGCGTCACATCATCCTCAAAGTCACTGTCGGCCTTGAAGGTCAGCTCATCCAGATCGTAGTCCTTGGAACTGGGGCTGTAATAGAACTTGGTGCCGCTGAGGGAGGTGCGGGTAAAGGAGGCCTGGGAGCTGCCGCCGTAGTCATAGTACAGGGTGCCGTCGACAAAGGCGGAGGCAGAGGGCTTGTCGAACTCCACGTAGCTGACGGTGTAATTCTTATAGGTCTTCTGGAAGAACTTGTTGAAGTCGGTGCGGTCAAAGTCCACCTTGCCGCCGGGGGCCACCTCATAGGTGATGTCGCCGCTGACGGCGTCGCCGTCGATGACGATCTTCACGGTGCCGGTCTCATAGTCGGTGTCGGAGCGGTAGGCCCGGAAGGTCAGGCTCAGGCTGTCGCCGTCGTCGGCGTCCTTGTCGGCTGTGAAGGAGACCTTGTCCAGGTCATAGTCGCCATAGGCGCTGCTGCTGTAATAGAACGTGCTCTTGGTGTAGGTCAGGTCGCTTCTGGAGAAGGAGGTGGAGCCGCAGTACAGCGTGCCGCCGAAGCTGGTGTACGCGGAGGTCGCGGAGAAGGCGACCCACCGGATCGAGCTGGAGCTGCCGGACATCTCCTTGTAGGCGCTGTTGAAGTCGGAAGCGGAGAAATCCACGCTCTCGCCGGGGGCGACCTTGTAGGTGATCGTGCCGTCGCCGCTGCCGCCGACCTCCAGCTTCAGGGTGCCGGTGCTGGTCTTGTTCTTGGTGCCGTAGGTGGTAAAGCTGATGCTGATGGAGCTGTCCTTGGCGTCCTTGGGCGCCACCAGGGACAGATCGTCCAGCGCATAGTCGTTCTTGCCGACGTCGTCCTCATCGTAATAGAAGTCGCTCTTGAGGTCGCTGGCGCTCAGCTCCGTTTTGCCGGAGTAGACGGAGCCGGAGAACTTGTTGTAGGTGCTGCTGGTCACGCTGAAGGTGACGTATTCAAACGTATCGGAGCACGCGGCCTCATGGACCTTTTTGAAGTCCTTGGAATTGAAGCTCTCCTCCTCGCCGGCGTCCACGGTGTAGGTGATGGTGGAATCGCTCTCCGTGGCGTAAAGGGCGTAGAACGCATATCCGTTGCTGGTGATCTGGACGCGGGAGGGCACCACAAGGGCCTGATTCGTATAGAGGTGGTCGCTGGTGTATTTCTGCGTCCAGCCCACGAAGGTATACGTCTTTCCGCCGGAGGTGAGTTTGGAGCTCACGGTAGGCGCGGAGGGGTATCCGTTCGCGGTGACATTCGCGCTATAGCTCCGGGAGTACAGGCTGCTGTCCAGGTAATAGAAAGTGACGGTGTAGGAGGTATTGGTAATCTGCTGCTTACAAACGGTGCACTTTCCTGTAGAATCCAACTTGTGGTCTACTTTCGGAATGCTTTCGGTAATACTATTTTTGCAGACAGCGCAAGTAAACGTCCTAGTGCCCGTTTCCGTACAAGTGGCCTGCTTGGTAACGGTCCCGGTATCCGTATAAGTATGCTGGGTCATGGGAATTTCGCGCCGCTCAACGATTTGGCAAATATCACAGGTGCGAATTTCTGAACCCTTCGCTGTGCAGGTCGCCGCACTCTCTGCGGTCCAGGGGCCAAACTGGTGATCTGTTTTATCCACCGTAGTTTCCTTTGTGGTCCCGCAAACCGTACACTTATAAACCGTTTTTCCTTCCTCTTTACAGGTGGCAGGCTTGCTCAAGGCAGAATCCGGCTGATAATCGTGATCAACCGTTGGAATGGACTCCGTTTTAGACGCATTGCATCCATCCACAGTACATTTAAAAATCTTTTCGCCGGATTCAGTACAAGTAGGCTGCTTAGTGACTTGACCAGCATCCCACTGGTGATTGCCGTCCGGGCAATCCACCGCCATGGCGGCGGGCACCAGACTGATCATCATGACCAGCGCCAGCAGGACCGCCGGCAATTGCTTCTGCCAAAATCTCTTCATCGCTGTTCCCTCCATGAAATTCCAGAACATTCCAATTTGAGCCGATAGGGATGGTTACATAATATACCTTCCTATAACATAGCGTAACGAGGCCGAACAATCATGAACAAATTGTGAACAAGCCCCTTGTTTTTGGAAAAATCACGTCCCTCTTTACAAATAAATTTTCCTCCTATATAATAGTGTAGTTCATGAAATTCGAGAGAACGGAGAACAGTCATGGCTTTGATCGAATACGACGTTTACAAGCAAAAACTGCGGGAGCTGGGGCCGGAGCTGGACAAACTGTCCGCCGCGCTGGACATTGAAAGCGCCCGGCAGGAGGCCGCGCGTCTGGAGGACGAGACCGCCCAGGACGGCTTTTGGAGCGACCTGGAGCGCTCCCAGAAGGTGCAGCAGCGGCTCAAGCAGCTGCAGAACAAAATCACCCGCCAGCAGAAGCTGATTTCCTCCTGGGAGGACCTGACCACCCTGTGCGAGATGGGCCAGGAGGAGGACGACCCCGAGATCCTGGAGGAGCTGAAGGGTGAGTACGCCGCCCTGGAGGAGCAGGTGGAGGAGACCCGGATGACCACCCTGCTCTCCGGCGAGTATGACGCCAACAACGCTATTCTGCAGTTCCACGCCGGTGCCGGCGGCACTGAGGCCCAGGACTGGGCCCAGATGCTCTACCGCATGTACACCCGCTGGACGGAGCGCCACGGCTTTGTGTACAAGATCCTGGACTACGAGGAGGGCGACGAGGCGGGCATCAAGTCCGCCGCCATCTCCATTGAGGGCGAGAACGCCTACGGCCTGCTGAAAAGCGAGAACGGCGTCCACCGTCTGGTCCGCGTCTCCCCCTTCGACGCCAACGCCCGGCGACAGACCTCCTTCGCCGCCATCGAGGTCATGCCGGAGATGGAGGACGACAACTCCGTGGAGATCCGGGAGGAGGACATTGAGATGCAGGTCTACCGTGCCAGCGGTGCCGGCGGCCAGCACGTCAACAAGACCTCCTCCGCCGTCCGGCTGATCCACAAGCCCACGGGCATCGTGGTGGCTTCTCAGCAGGAGCGCAGTCAGTTCCAGAACAAGGACAACTGCATGAAGATGCTGCGGGCCAAGCTGATGGAGCTGAAGGCCCAGCAGCACGCGGAGAAGATCTCCGACATCAAGGGCGTACAGATGAAGATCGAGTGGGGCAGCCAGATCCGCTCCTATGTGTTCATGCCTTACCAAATGGTGAAGGACACCCGCACCGGCTACGAGACCAGCAACATCGACGGCGTGATGGACGGCGACCTGGACGGCTTCCTCAACGCCTATCTGACCCAACTTGCCACCGGAGAGCTGAAAAAGTAAGCCGATGTGGCTGGTCCCCGCCGCAAGTGCGGCGCCCAAGCGTTTTGCGGAGCAAAACCTTGAAATGGACGGGCTTCGCCCGGCCATTTGAGTCCAATGCGGGGTCCCCGCGCGTCCCCGGCGCGCGGGGTGCACCAGCAACATCGACGGCGTGATGGACGGCGACCTGGACGGCTTCCTCAACGCCTATCTGACCCAACTTGCCACCGGAGAGCTGAAAAAATAACCGCCGGAATCCCTGTGTAGGGCGGGGCGCCCCCGCCCCGCCGCCCTTCCATGCCGTCCGCAGGGCGGGACAGCTCTCACCGCCCATTTCCTCCCAAACTTCAAAGGCGCGGCCGGAAGAGCCGCGTCCTTTTTCTGCGGATACCAAAGAGACAGAAAGGAACATCAGAAATGAAAGATAGAACCCCCGCCGCCGGCGCGGCGCCCCGCGAAAACAAGATGGGCGTCCTGCCTGTCGGAAAGCTGCTGGCCGGTATGGCCATTCCCATGATGATCTCCATGCTGGTGCAGGCGCTGTACAACGTGGTGGACAGCGTTTTCGTCGCCCGGCTCAGCCAGGACGCCCTCAACGCCGTATCCCTGGCCTTTCCCCTGCAAAACCTGATGATCGCCCTGGGCGGCGGCACCGCCGTGGGCATCAACGCCCTGCTGTCCCGCTCCCTGGGCGAAAAGCGGCAGGAGATGGCGGACAAGGCCGCCAACACGGGCATCTTCCTGTCCCTGTGCAGCTTTGCGGTGTTTGCCGCGGCCGGCGTGCTGCTGTCCCGGCCCTTCTTTCTGGCCCAGACGAAAAACGAGATCATCGTGAACTACGGCACTTCTTACGCCAGAATCTGCCTGGGCTTGTCCATCGGCATCTTCAGCCAGTTCTGCTTTGAGCGGCTGCTCCAGTCCACCGGGCGGACGACCCTGGCGATGTGCACCCAGCTGACCGGCGCCCTCATCAACATCGTCATGGACCCCATTCTGATTTTCGGCCTGTTTGGCGCCCCCCGGCTGGAGGTGGCGGGCGCCGCCCTGGCGACCGTGCTGGGCCAGATTGTGGCCGCCATTCTGGCGGTGATCCTGAATCTCAAGCGCAACCCGGACATCCACATCCGCCTTCGGGAGATCCGCTGGAACCGGGCGGTGGCGCGGGAGATTTACCGGGTG
>JAUNGH010000002.1:0-5258 GCA_030524605.1 Oscillospiraceae bacterium
ACACCGGACCGATGACCAGCACGTCGTATTGCTTTTTCATAGCTTCCTCCTGATCGTATAGAATGACGGAATGCTTTTGTTATAAGGCTTCGCCCTCTTGTATGCTGCGGCAGGTGCGCCGCTCCGCCGCAGGGGAGATTCGGTATTTTGATTATAGCAAAAACGTAAGCGGGAATAAATTGTGCAAATCAAATAATTTTTCGCACCGATTGGGATGCAATGATAAAAAACTGAAAGCGGACTTGACAACTTTTGCGGGCAAATGGTAAAGTTTACAGGTAGAAACGGAAACGTTTGCACAAAGCGCCGCAGAGGGCGGCCGCCTGCGGGCGTGGAGCTATAAGCGGGCGCTGGACCTGCTCCGGCCCGCCTGTATTCCAAAAAAGGAGGCAGCGATGCCATGAACGGAATTTCCAACAACGAGCGGCAGCGCCTGGGCGCACTGCTGGACCACACCCCTCAGGAGGAGGTCATGGCCCGGATCCCGCAGTTTGCGGAGGCTGAGATCCGCAACATCGCCCCTGCCCCGGAGAAGACGCCCGGGGAGCTGGGCATTTTGGTGTTCAACATGGAGCGGGGCGTTTGTCTGGCGGAGTTGGGGGACTTTCTGGAGACCTGTCCCCAGGCCCGGCCTTTCGACGTGATCCTGGCCAATGAACTGGACGACGGCTGTGTCCGCTCCGGCGGCAGGGACACCACCCGGGAGCTGGCGGAGCGGCTGGGCATGAACTATGTGTTTGGCCTGGAGTTCATCGAGCTGGTCAACGGGGAGGACCCCAAGGGCTTCCATGGGAACGCGATTCTGTCCCGCTGGCCCATCAAGCGGGCGAAGATCGTCCGCCTGCCGGAGCAGTACAATTGGTATTTTGACCGCCAGCGCCGCATCGGCGGGCGGCTGGCCATCCTGGCGGAGCTGGAAGTGGGCGGCCGGAGCGTCGGCGTGGGCACCATCCACCTGGAAAACCGCACCCACGGTCCCGGACGGCAGGCCCAGCTGGAGACCGTCCTCCGGGCGGCGGAGGCCATGTTCCCCGGCATGCCGGTGGCCCTGGGCGGCGATCTGAACACCAACACCTTCGACGGCCGGGACAAGGACGCCATTCGCGAGATCGCCGGCAGCCCGGAGCTGCAGCGGCGCTGCCTGGAGGATGTGGCCGCCTGGGAGGGCGCGCTGCCCGCGGCGGCGGCCGCAGGCTACCGTGCCGTGCCGGAGGCGCCCGTCCCCACCCGGCGGAAGCCCCTGCCCGGCGGCGGGCACCTGGATCTGCGGCTGGACTGGCTGCTGCTGCGGGACCTGGAGCCTGCGGAGAGCCGCACCATTTCCACCCGGCGGGAGGACTGCGCCTTCGCAAAGCCCGGCTCCGCCCTGGAAGCGTTTGACGGCGAGGAACTGTCCGACCACAACGCGGTCTGGGCGTCCTGCGTTCTGCCCGGCCGCGCCTGAGAAGACGCTGCCGCTTTGAACACGGCGCCGTTTGATCTGGGCGGTGCCGGGAGCCAACGGCGTCTTGCCATACAACGCTTCGGCGTTCCGAAGGTACGGTATCCGGGACTGTATGAAGGGTGTACCAGCCGCCGCAAGCCCCGCCCGGAAGGTCCGGGCGCGTTTGAAAAAAAGGAAAACGGCTCCCGCCGGATATCCGGCGGGAGCCGTTTTTTGCGGAGCGGACGCCGTTACGCCTGCCGGCGGTCCTCCACGGCCTTCATGATGGCTCGGACCATCTCCTCCACCCGCACCGCGGGGTCGGGGGCCTTGACGATGCCGGAGGTGGAGCCGGTGCCGTCGGCGCCCAGATACACCACCTTGTAGCAGTCCTCCGCCGTGGTGATGCCGGAGGCGATCATGACCTTCACATCGGGGTCCACGGCCTTGATGGCCCGGGTGGCCTCCACGGTGTAGCTGGCGTCGGCGGTGGTGCCGGTGCCGATCAGGGCGGTGGGCTCCGCCAGGATCACGTCCACCCCCAGCTCTGCCACGGCCTTGGCCTCGGTCACGGAGTCGGCGCAGACGATGGTGATCAGGCCCAGGGCCTTTGCCCGGCAGATGCAGGCGTATAGCTGGGCCAGGGTCTTCTGGTTTTCCGCGTGGTTCAGCACCACGGCCTTGGCCCCGGCCTCCACCAGGGACTCCGGCAGCACGGCGCCCATGCCCCGGCCGGGCTCCAGGGCGTCCATGTTCTGGGCGGTGACGGTGACATGGCTGGTGTTTTCCGCGATCAGGCGCAGGTCCGCGTAGGGGCAGGTGAAAAAGACCTGCACGCCGGTCTCGGCGGCGATCCGGTCGGCCGCCCGGGCCAGGGCCAGGCTCTGGCTGCCGTAGAGGTAGGACTTGGGGTTTACGAACAGAAACGGGGTAGACACGCGATCCATGATGATTCCTCCTGTATCTTACTTCCTTGTGCCCGGCATCCGCCGGGCGCTTTTCGTTTTTCATCTTAGCATAAAGTGGGAAGAGAGCACAAGGCGGAAAAAACGCCGGTTTTTGTGCAAAAACACAGGGCAATCCACAAAAAATCAGGGCCAAAACGGAAAGTGTTTTGACAAGACTTTGTCAATGCCGCCAAAAAATTAACAAAGAAAGCGGAGAGTTTATGCAAAGTGTTAAAAAACTCCCTGCTTTTTTGGGAGCTTCACATATTGACCTTTTGTGAATTTCCGGTAAAATAAGAATCAAGGATTGGATCCAAAATCCAAAATCCAATAAGGCGACGGCCACATTATTGGAACTCTTAGGAGGAAAGTATGGACGAAAAAAAGAGAGTAAGTTTATTCGGACTTATGCGCAAGATCCCCGGCGGCATCATCATTGTTCCCCTCTTTGTCGGCGTCATCCTCAACACCCTGATCCCCAACGCGCTGCAGATCGGCGGCTTTACCCAGGGCCTGTTCAAGGGCGGCACGTCCTGCCTGCTGGGCCTGTTCCTGCTGCTGAACGGCGCTTCCATTGACATCCGGCACATCGGCATGCCCTTCTACAAGGGCGTTGTCCTGACCGCAATCAAGTTTATTCTGGGCGTTGCCGTCGGCCTGCTGGTCGGCGCCGTCTTTGGCTCCGCCGGCTTCCTGGGCGTCACGCCCATGGCCTTCATCGCCGCCCTGACCAACTCCGCCGGCGGCGAGTATCTGGCGATCGCGCAGCAGTACGGCGACGACACCGACGCCGGCGCCATCTCCATCCTCTCCCTGAACGACGGCCCCTTCTTCACCATGGTCGCCATGGGCGCCGCCGGTATGGCCAATATCCCCATCACCACCTTCATCTCCACGCTGGTGCCCCTGATCGTCGGCATCATCTGGGGCAACCTGGACGGCGAGTTCCGCAAGCACGCCGCGGCCGCGCTGCCCATCGTCACCTTCTTCATGATGATCCCCATCGGCGCCGGCATGAGCCTGCGGGGCCTGGTCCAGGGCGGCCTGGGCGGCATCGTTCTGGCGATCATCTCCGCGCTGACGGCCTTCGTGTTCTACTTCGTGTTCCAGCTGTTCCTGCCCAAGAAGAAGCGCAACGCCATGGGCGCCGCCATCGGCACCACCGCCGCCAACGCTTCCGCCGTTCCCTCCAACATGGCTGAGGCCGACCCCACGCTGGCGCCCTTTGCCGAGGCCGCCACGGCGCAGGTTACCATCGCCGCCATCGTCACCGCCTTCACCTGCCCGCTGATCACCGCCTATCTGGACAAGCAGATGCGCAAGCACAAGAAGGGCATTTACTCCGACGAGGCCGTTGCCGAGCGGGAGGCCGCAGGCGCAGGCAAGTGAGACCCCTGACCGCATACATACATCCCGCATATCACATGTACCTTCCGACCCAAATTTAAAAAAGAGAGGTTGTTTATTATGAGCTATACGATCCGTCCCCTCTGCTCCGGCTACATCCCCACCAAGCCCCTGGAGTACTGGTACCATTTCTCCTGCAGCAAGTTCATCGAGAAGTACGGCCTGACCAACGAGCTGGACCAGCTGCCCGACTTCACCTTCCTGATCGAGGGCGGCGAGAAGCTGATCCTGGTGGACACCGGCATGTCCTGGGATGAGCACGCCGACAAGTATCACCACGGCCCCTCCACCCAGCGCCCCGGCATCGACGACATCGAGTCCCGTCTGGCCCAGGTGGGCTACAAGCCCGAGGATGTGGACATCGTCCTGTTCACCCACATGCACTGGGACCACGTGTTCTACATTGAAAAGTTCGTCAACGCCCGCTTCATCGTCAACGAGGTGGAGTGGAACTACGCCCACAACCCCGTCTCCCTGCACTTCAAGAGCTACTGCCGCCCCATCATCCGCAAGGACGGCGACGTGACCTATAAGGATCAGTTCATCGCGCCCTACGACATCGTGGACGAGGAGGCCGGCATCAACGTCCCCGCCCGCTTCGAAACCGTCAGAGGCGAGGTGGAGATCGTCCCGGGCGTCACCGTGTTCGAGAGCTTCGGCCACAGCCCCGGCTCCATGTCCGTCATGGTCGAGACCGAGGAGGGCCCCTACTTCTGCGTGGGCGACGCCGTGTTCGTCATGGGCAACATCGACGCTCCCCAGGACATGGTCGACAAGCTGCACTATGACATCTGCCCTCCGGGCCGCTATGTCGACATGGTCGCCGCCTGGGAAGGCATCCGCGAGTTCCTGCGCCGCTGCAACCGCGCCGGCGTGGATCCCTACAAGCACCTGCTGCTGGCCCACGACACCATCCTGTCCGCTGCCGTCGAGGCCTATGAGGCCGACCACGACAACAAGCTGCCCGTCATCGGCTCCAAGGACAGCGACTTCGACTTCGACAAGTACTCCAAGGCCATCATCGCCAAGGAATCCGCCGCCAAGGGCACCGATCCCGCGGCTGTGGAGCGGAAGTACTTCGGCGCCAAGGCCGATTCCAAGCCCTGGGCGGAACGCGCCAAGGAGATCGGCGGCATCGAGCTGTAATCCTCCGGCAAGATCCATTTCAGCAGCGTCCCTTTGACAAACGTGCCGCCGGCCGGGGAAAGCCGGCCGGCGGCACGACTTTATGAAAGATGCGGTGCTCACTATGAAAACAATTGCCATTATTGAAAGCTGCGACACCAAATATACCGAAGCCGGCTATATGAAGGAGTGCGTGGAGAAGGCCGGGCTGAAGGCGCTGGTCCTGAACACCTCCACCGGCCCGGTGGAGTGCGCCGACCCCAATGACAACGGCAAGGTCGTGGACGTCTCCCGGGGCGACATCGTGGCCGCCTACGGCACGCCCTGGGCGGAGCTGGAGGACAAGACCAAAGGTG
>JAUNGH010000002.1:5268-38288 GCA_030524605.1 Oscillospiraceae bacterium
GTTCATGCGCAAGGCCGTCACCGCGTATGTGGACACCCTGTACAAGGAGGGCAAGATCCACGGCATCATCTCCGTGGGCGGCCTGCAGAACACGGTGATGGCCACCGCCGCCATGTCCGTCCTGCCCATCGGCTTCCCCAAGGTCATGGCCACCACCGTGGCCAGCGGCACCAAGCAGTTCAGCCTGGTGGTGGGCGACAAGGACATCGTCGCCATGCCCACCATCTGCGACTGCACCGGCTTGAACCTCATCACCCGCCGGGTCATCGCCAACGCCTGCGGCTGCGTGATCGGCATGGTGCAGGCCGCCGGAGAGCCCATCGCCAAGGGTGACAAGCCCGTCATCGGCCTGACGCTGATGGGCGTCACCAACAACGGCGCCATGGCCGCCGTGGAGGAACTGGAGCGCAACGGCTACGAGGTGCTGGGCTTCCACGCCACCGGCGTGGGCGGTGCCTGCATGGAGCAGATGGCGGCCGACGGCCTGATCGACGGCGTGCTGGACCTGACCCAGCACGAGATCACCTCCGAGTATTTCGGCGGCGGCTTCTCCTACGGTCCCGGCGCGGCCACCCGCCTGCTGAAGACCACCGCCAGCCGGGTTCCCCTGGTGGTGAGCCTGGGCGGCATCGACTTTGTGGATTATGCCAAGAAGGAGGCCCATGTGGTGCCCAATCTGGAAAGCCGCAAGACCTACGACCACAACGCCGACACCGTACATATCAAGATCACGCCGGACGAGGCCCGGGACATCGCCAAGATCGTGGCGACCCGGCTGAATACCGCCGACTATCCGGCCAGTTGCCCGGTGAAGGTGCTGATCCCCACCGACGGCATGCGCCACAATACCACCATCGGCGAGGCCCTGTACGATCCGGAGGCCGACAAGGCCCTGATCGAGACCCTGAAGGACAACCTGAACTCCAACATCGAGGTCATCGAGATTGAGGGCAACCTGGACACGCCGGAGTGGGGCCTGAAGGCCGCGAAGATCATGCTGGACGTTATGAAGAAGCAGGGATGATTGTGTGAAGCGTCACACGACGAGCTGAATTGGGCCGCCATGCCCGTCCTTTTGGGGCGGCCGCGCGACATGGCAGATTCCCCCATACCGCCGGGGGATGGCTCAGTTTTATCTATGCCGCGCACAGCGGCGGAATGGGGGATTATTATGAACAAAGAGATTTTAAAGACCGCGGAAGACCTTGTAATTGCCTGCGACCGCGTTTATAATAGGAAATTACAGACAGGAAGCGGCGGCAACGTCAGCGCCCGGATCCCCGGCACGGAGTGGATGCTGGTCAAGGCCAGCGGCGGCTCCATGGGCGACTGCGTGGTTGACGCGGAAAAGGGCATCATCAAGGGCTTTGTGGTCTGCGACTTCGACGGCAATCTCATCGAGGGCGAGGACCTGCCCAAAGGCAAGCCCACCAAGGAGGCCACGCTCCACGGCTACATCTACAAGGTGCAGCCCAGCGCGGGCGCCGTGGTCCATGTGCACTCTCCCTACGCCATCGCCTGGTCTTCCACCAAGAAGGCACTGCCTCTGGTCACCTGGCATTCCAAGCTGAAGTTCAAGGCGGAACTGCCCACCCTGAACGTGCTGGCCGCCATGGTGCGGGAGGAGGACGTGCCCATGGTCGAGGCGATGTTTGCCGCACAGCCGGATCTGGACGCGTTTTTGCTGGCCGATCACGGCGCCGTGGGCATCGGCAAGACCGCCGTTGCCGCCGAGCATGTGGTGGAGCTGATCGAGGAGACGGCACAGGTTGCCATTCTGGAAAAGCTGCTGGGTACGCTTCCGCTGTAAATCTGAGATAGCGAGGAGAACCCGCGGTATATGAGCGAGGGCAGATTGAATAGAACCAGCGCACAGGAAGCGCTTCTGCAGCGCAGCAAGATGGCCGATCAGGTGCTGAAGTGCCTGATGGACTGGATTATGGACGGCACCCTGCAAATGGGCGACAAGCTCCGGACGGAGCGCATCTCGGAGGCATTGGGCGTCAGCCGCATGCCGGTGCGGGAGGCGCTGAACATGCTGGAGAAAAAGGGCATCGCCGTGTCCGAACCCTATGTGGGCACCCGGCTCATCAGCCTGGAGACGGACGAGATCGTGGAGATCTACCATCTGCGCCGTCTGCTGGAATCGGAAGCCGCCTATTACGCCTGCCTTCGTATGACCCCGGAGACATTGGAACAGGTGAAGCAGTATCATCGGGAGTACCAGGAGATCTTACTGGCCCCGGCGCTGAACGCCAAGAGCATCCATTTGAAAAACCGGGAATTTCACTTTACCATCTATCAGGCATCCGGGATGAAACGCCTTTGCGGCATGATCGAGGGACTGTGGGACACCCTGTCCTTCTTCAAGATGCTCTATGGCGAATCCCTCCTCAAATCCGAGGAGGGCAAACGGAAAATGATCGCGGAGCATCAGTCCTATATAGACTATCTGGAAGCCGGCGAGGCGGAAAAACTCCGGGACGCCACCTGCGCCAACATCACGGATAAATTGAGCCGTTATGAGCGCAGTATGTGCTGAAAATAACGGAGGTTTCTAAAAAATGAAAATCGCAATCGGCTGCGATCCCAACGCGGAGGCATTCAAGCAGGAGATGATCGAGTTCGTCAAGAGCCTGGGCCACGAGGTCACGGACTTCGGCAGCCAGGACACGGTCTATGCCCATGTGGCCACCGAGGTGGCCGAGGCGGTGGCCGCCAAGAAGTATGACCGGGGCATCCTGTTCTGCGGCACCGGCATCGGCGTGATGCTGGCCGCCAACAAGGTCAAGGGTGCCTATGCCGCCAACGTGCTGAACGTCTACTCCGCCAAGCGCGCCTGCCTGTCCAACAACTGCAACATCATCACCCTGGGCAGCCAGGTGACCGGCAACATGCTGGCCAAGGAGCTGATCGCCGCCTATCTTGACTGCACCTATGTGTACAACGAGCGCTCCGGCAAAAAGGTGGACGCCATTGTGGAATACGAGACGGCCCACACCTGCTGAGAGGCCATCGGTTTTTGTGATTTGAAAAAGCGCCGCCCCCTCCGCCATGTGGCGGAGGGGGCGGCGCAGTTTGCTGAAAGAGACAGAAATGCCGGTGTTTTTTGTGCTGGATTGACAGATAATCCCTAAAAACCCAGGAGCGGAATTGGATAATCTCAACAATTACTTTCGGAAATCGTTGCCATTTCAGCATATTGACAGCGCACGGGCGCGGGTGTACACTTATGACATAAAATGGATATTCAACACCGGCGTATGGACACGGAACACATCGGGCAGCAGCTCCGTCACGTGCAAAGCAATATACCGGAATTTACTGCACACAGCGGGATGCGGCATTGACCGATGGCTTGCGTCCTGCCGGGTGCATGTTTCATTTTATGAAGAAACAGGAGGAAAGGAGCCTGCACAGCCAACCACAGCCAGCACTTGCAACAATTCAACCGTATGACGCCACGAGCCGGAAAGGAAGGGACATTATGGAAAACGCATTGATCATCAACTCGGTGGAATCCTTTGAAGAAGCCCTCCCCATCATTCGCGCCTCCCAGGAGCAGTATGCGACCTTTACCCAGGAGCAGGTGGACGCCATCTGCGAAAAGACCGCCATGGCGGTGTCCAAAATGCGGATCCCGCTGGCCAAAATGGCCTGCGAGGAGACCGGCTACGGCATTGTTGTAGATAAGGTGACGAAAAATCAGTATGCCTCCGAGCATGTCTGGAATTATATGCGGTATGCCAAGACCTGCGGCGTCATCGAGGAGAATCCCGCCTTCGGCACCAAGCGCATCGCCTCGCCCAAGGGCGTGATCGCGGCCATCACCCCCACCACGAACCCCACCTCCACCACGATCTATAAGATCATGCTGGCGCTGAAGACCAGAAACGCCATCATCCTCTCCCCCCATCCCCATGCCGTCCGGTGCTCCATCGCCGCCGCCAGGATCATGCGGGACGCCGCCGTCGCGGCGGGACTGCCCGCCCATGTCATCAGCTGGATCGAGACGCCGTCCCTGGAGATCTCCGACGTTTTGATGAAGAAGGTGGACCTGATCATGGCCACCGGCGGCGCGGGCATGGTCCACGCGGCCTATTCCTCCGGCACCCCCGCCATCGGCGTGGGCCCCGGCAACTGCAACGTGGTCATCGACGAGACCGCCGACCTGCGGATGGCGGTGGAGTCCATCATCCACTCCAAGACCTTCGACAACGGCATGATCTGCGCCTCCGAGCAGCACATCACCGTCCTGAGCAGCGTCTATGACGAGGTGAAGGCCCTGATGAAAGACGCCCGCTGCTATTTCCTCAGCGACGAGGAGGCCCCCAAGGTGGCCGAGGTGTTCTTCAATCCCAAGAACCACGGCGTCAAGCCCCCTGCTGTGGGCCAGACCGCCACCCGCCTGGCCGAGATGGCCGGCATCCAGGTGCCCTACGACACCAAGGTCCTGGTCTATGAAACGGACGACACCTCCCACGACAACCCCTGGGCCAACGAGAAGCTGACCACCATCCTGGGCATGTTCAAGGCCGACACCCTGGACGAGGCCTACGATATCTGCGCCAAGCTGGTCTACGAGGGCGGCGCGGGCCACTCCGCCGCGCTGTACGTCGACCCCACCGAGGAGGAGAAGATCAACCGCTTTGCCGAGAAGATGAAGGCCGGCCGCATCATCATCAACACCCCCACGGCCTTCGGCGGCATCGGCGACCTGTACAACTTCGACATAGCCCCGTCCCTGACACTGGGCCCCGGCGCCGTGGGCCACTCCGCGTACATGGGCAACACCCACTACGAGCAGCTTCTGGACATCAAGATCGTGGCCATGCGGAAGGAGAACATGCTGTGGCTCCAGCTGCCCAAGAAGGTCTATCACAAGACCGGCTGCACCCCCGTGGCCCTGCGGGAGATGAAGCATGTCTACGACTTCAAGCGGGCTTTCATCATCACAGACGCCAACCTCTACCAGATCGGCGCCTGCGACGCCATCATCAAGCAGCTCCATGACCTGGGCATCGAGACCGCCGAGTTCTTCGACATCCGGGTGGATCCCCAGATTCAGGACGCCATGAAGGGCCTGCCCAAGATGCACGAGTTCGAGCCCGACGTCATCATCGCCGTGGGCGGCGGCTCCGCCATCGACACCGCCAAGATCATGTGGATCATGTACGAGAATCCCGAGGAGGCATTCCTGGACATGGCCACCATCTTCCTGGATATCCGCAAGAGGATCCGCTTCTTCCCCCAGATGGGCAAGAAGGCCAAGCTGGTGTGCATCCCCACCACCGCCGGCACCGGCTCCGAGTGCACGCCCTTCACCATCATCTCCGACGCCAACACCGGTATGAAGTGGCCGCTGGTGGGCTATGAAATGATGCCCGAGATGGCCATCATCGACGCGGACAACATGATGAAGCTGCCGCCGCGGGCCACCCAGGCCTCCGGCTACGACGTGCTGACTCACGCCGTGGAGGCATACGTCTCCACCTTCGCCACGGAGTACACCGACGGCTACTGCAGAGACGCCACCAAGATGGTGTTCGACTATCTGCCCAGGGCCTACCGCTCCGCCTTCCGGGGCGCGAAGCCGGATCCCGTCGCCCGTGAGAAGATGGCCAACGCCTCCGCCCTGGCGGGCATCGCCTTCGCCAACGCGTTCCTTGGCATCAACCACTCCCTGTCCCACAAGCTGGGCGGCTGGTTCCACATCCCCCACGGCACCGCCAACGCCCTGCTGTTCCCCTATGTCTGCCGCTTCAACGCCCAGAAGCACCCCTACCACATGGGCACCTTCTCCCAGTATAAGTATCCCCAGGCCTTTGAGCGGTATGTCCAGCTGGGCGAGGCCATCGGCGTCAAGGGCGCCACGGACGAGGAGACCTTCGAGAACTGGATCCGTGCCGCCGAGCAGCTGAAGAAGGACGTGGACATCCCCGAGACCATCTGCGACTGGCTGTGCGAGGCCCATCCCGAAAAGAGCGCCGAGGCGTGGGAGGCCGAGTACCTGGCCGCCGTGGATCAGATGTCCGAGTGGGCCTTCCACGACGCCTGCACCGGCTGCAACCCCGTGTATCCCACCATTGGCGAGCTGAAGGCCTGCTATCTGCGGGCGTTCTACGGCAACGAGAGATTCGTGGAGAAGTTCGGTGACGTCCTGGAGCTGGAGGTCACGCTGCCTGTCGAGACCCACGCGGCGTATCCCATGGGCCTGTCCGCAGAGATCGGTCTGGACAAGGTCGGCGGGTTCATCTAAGCCCCGGCCGGTCAGAAGACTGGGGGATATCCGATGAATATGCTGAATCTTCCCAAAAAGGTTTATTTCAAAAGCGGCTCCATGAACGTGGCCCTGCGGGAGCTCAGCGAGGTATACAATCTGAAGCGGGCCTTCCTCGTGTCGGACCCGGGGCTGTACCGCTCCGGAACCGTCACCGCCATCGACAACTGGCTGCTGGACCGGGGCATCCGCACGGCGGAGTACTTCTCCATCGGCAGCCCGCCCTCCTTCGCCGATATCCGCGGCGCCCTGCCCAAGCTGCTGGAGTTTGAGCCGGATGTGATCGTCGGCGTCGGCGGCGGGACGGCCATGAGTGCCGCCAAGGCCATGTGGCTGCTGTATGAGCAGCCGGAACTGGATCTGGCGGAGGCCGTGGAAGCGCCGGAGCGCATCCGCACCGGGGCCAAGGCGAAGCTGGTGCTGGTGGCGACCTCCTTCGGCAGCGGGGCGCAGAATTCGCCCTTCGCCGTCCTGCGGGACGACGGGGGAGGGATTCGGGTCATCAAAAGCTTCCAGCTGCTGCCGGAGATCTCCGTGACGGACGCCCGCTTTACGGAGAGCCTCTCTTCCGCGCAGGTCAGGGCCTGCGGCCTTGCCACCCTGTCCCGGTCCGTCCGGGCGTTTGCGGCGGACGGATGCGGCGACTATACCCAGGGGCTGCTGCGGGAGGCGGCGGGGCTGGTGCTGGAGCATCTGCGGGCCGCGGAGGCCGGACGCCCCGACGCGCTGGAAAAGCTCCACAACGCCGCCGCCCTGGCGGGCGCGGCCTATGGAAACGTGCTGGAGACCGTTGATACGGAGACGCCGCCCTTCCCCACGGCGGCGGAAAAGGCGGCGGCCGGCGGCCGCGTGGAGGAGCTGGCCCGGGCCCTGGGCTTCCAGGACGCCGGAAATCTGCTGGCCGCCTGGGAGGCCCTGCGCTGAAAAAAGTGCGGGCGCTTGCGGTCAAATCATGCAAAACGGGACCTCCGGGCATTTGCCCGGAGGTCCCGTTTTTGCGGCTGTGCCACGATCGCGGAGCCTTACGCCTGTTCCCCGGAGGGGATCACCCTGCACCGCGCATCCGGCAGGATGCGGAACGCGACCTCATGGCCGTCGATGAGCCGGGACTTCCGGGCGAAGAACACCCGGCCGGTGCAGTCGGACCGCAGGTGCTCCAGAAGCTGCCCGCCGCAGGGGTCCAGGATATCCCCCAAAATCTGGCCGGGCTTCACCACATCGCCCGGCGCCCGGGCCCGGAGCAGCAGCCCGCCGGAGGCGGATATGATGTTGTGCAGACACGACTCCTGAAGGATCTCCGGCGTCACGCCGGGGGAGGGGACATCCCGGAGGCAGAGCCCCTTGGCATATAAAAACCGCAGGATCGCCTGGACCGCCTGAAGGGCGGTATCCTGATTGATGCTCTCCGTCTCCGGCGTATAGAGGGAGAAAGCCTGGGTGTTCCAGATCTGCCAGTTGTAGTTCAGGGTGGTGGTGTCGTAAGGCTGGGGATGGCGGACCACCACATAGGGAAGGCCGAAGAACAGCCCCTCCTCCGCCTGCTCATAGCCGGTGGCCATGATGCGGACGTGGGGCAGATGGTCTCCGGAAAGATAAAAGCTGGTGAGATGGACGCCGTATGTGTAGCCCTGGATCGCCGTGAAGATGCGGCCGGCGATGCGCTGCGTGGTCTCGCCCTGGTCATAGCCGGGAAACATGCGGTTGATGTCCGTGTTGTCCGCCGCCCAGAACCGCCGTCCCACGTTCATGGAGAACTGGTTGGCGCAGGGCACCACCAGGATGCCGGCGTCCGGCGCCAGCAGGCCCTGCCGCTCCAAATCAACCAGAGACTGGATCAGCAGGGAGCAGACGTACATCTGCTGGATCTCATTGCCCCGGAGGGAGCCCATCACCGCAAGGCTTTTCTGTTGGGGATCGCCGAAGTACCAGCCTTTCACCGGCAGGGAACGGCGGTAGGGGGTGTCCACCCGGAATAAAAGTTCTTCTCTCATATGCCGCCTCCCAAAATGCGGGCGAGGAGGGAGCCCTCATACACCACGGGATACTCCCGCAGCGTGAACAGCAGCCCCGACGCCGGGCTTTTCAGCGTTTCACAAATGTCCCCGGTCAGGGGATCCACCACGGCCCCCAGCTCCTGCCCCTGCTCCACATAGGCGGCATGGGCAACGGAGGGGATAAAAATGCCGGAGCGGGAGGCGTTGACAAAGGACACGCAGCCGTCGCTGCTGACGATGGGCTGCGCCACCGGCATCACCGGGGCGGTCCACATGCCGAGAGAGGCCATCAGAGAGAGAAGGCCGGTGAGAAGCTGGTCGCCGTAGGAGCGGGTCAGCCGCATTCCGATGCCCATCTCCACCACCAGCGTGGGGGTGTCCAGGGCGTTGAGACTGTGGGCCAGCGTGGATTCCAGCACCGTGGCGGCGGCGTGGATCCAGATGAGATCCATATTCAGCCGCCGGGCCAGGGGCAGCAGCCGCTCCGCCGTATTTTCATTGACCCGCACCTGGGGGATCTCCCGCAGGTAGATATTGCTGGCGTGGATATCCACGCAGACATCCGCCCCGGCCATATCCCGGATGAGCCTGGCGGCGATGTACTCGGACATGGAGCCCCTCTCGCTGCCGGGGAAGGTGCGGTTCATGTCCAGGTCGCACAGCGGGATGCCCCGGGTCATGGTGCTGATGCCCAGGGGATTCAGGGCGGGATAGATGTCCACCGTGCCGCGGAGCGCGTCCGGCTGCTCCTCCAGCAGCCGCGCCAGCCGCCAGCAGACGTATTGGCCCTCCAGCTCGTCGCCGTGGGTGCCGGTGACCACGCACAGCCGTTTTCCGCCGCTTCCAAAGCGGTTTTTGGGGATGACCAGATCCTCTCCCACTGCCAGCGGGAGCTGTACCACTTGTTCGATCATATGCAAAAAACGCCTTTCCCGCCGCACACGGCGAAAAAGGCGTTGCCCTCCGCGCCGTTGCGGACGTTCGTTGTTATTGCTGCCGGCTGACCCGTGTGAACACGGTCTGCCGCTGGGCGGCCAGGCCCAGGAACACGCCCCGCTCAATGGGGCAGTCTCCGAAGTCCCGCCCCACGCCGAAACGGATGTAGCGCCCGTCGGTCCAGCGGCCCCGGGTGGGGTCGATACCCGTCCAGTATCCGTCCAGCCAGACCTCGCACCAGGCGTGGCTGGCGCCCTCGCCTTCCGGCAGGCCGTTGGCGTACCGGGCGGGCAGGCCCGCCTGCCGGGCCAGCGCCAGATAGATATGGGCGAAATCCTGGCAGACGCCCCGGCCGGAACCAAAGGCCTGGGCCGCCGTGGTGGCCACGCAGGTCTCGCCGGGGGCGTAGGTCATGCGGGCACGGACGGCCTGGGCCAGCGCCCAGGCCCTCTCCGCCGGCGGCTCCGGCAGGTCGAGCGTCTGGAGATAGTCCGCCATGTCCGGGCTGGCGGCGGTGTAGGCCGAGGGAAACCGGAACACCGGGTGGCACGGCTCCGCCCTCCGGGATCCGGGATCCAGCCGCGCGGTGCCCCGCACCGTGTACCGGAAATGGTCGTGGGGCCCCTCCACCCGGCCGATCTGCAGCAGGTTTCCGAAGCCGTCCCGCTGGCGGGCGTAGGGGACTTGGGGATCCAGGTTCAGCGCCGCGTCCAGGATCTCCTGTCCCGGGAAGGACGGCGGGATGCACCGCAGGGCGAAGGCGTGGCCTGTCACCGGGGCGTCGAATTCCAGCAGGATGTCGTAGAAAAACCGCAGGTTCATACCCGGAACAGCCCTTCCACGCTGTTTAAAAGCAGGATCCGGTCAATGTCCTCGCCGTTCACCGCCCGGCGGGTGATGACCTCCAGGGCGTTCTTCTCCGGCGTCAGGTCGGTTTTGTACAGGCGGTTGATCAGCTTTTGCAGCTCCCGGTCCAGCCGGGGAAGCTGCCAGTCCAGGCGGAGCATCAGGCTGATCCGCTCCACCAGGCTGCCGGTCTTGGTGATGTTCCGGGCGGTCTCCACCTCTACGGAGTCGTCGAAGCTGCCCCGGAAGGCCATGATGTCGTCCAGCACCCACTGCAGCTCCACGCCGGGCGCCTCGCTTTTGGCGGCCAGCTCCATGGCCGTGTGGGCCATCTGGAGATAGGCCAGCGTGGGAGAGGTGATGGTCTCCCGCAGGACCATGCCGTTGCCCAGCATGGCCTCCACGCTGGAGCGCACGGAGCAGGGGGACAGGCTGTCGAAGAGGTACCGGCGGCAGAAGTCGTCGCCGCTGTCATAGACGCAGGGGACGCCCATTTTTTCGCAGAAGGTCTCGTAATGCACCGTTCCGCCGTCGATCAGGCGGTCGTATTGCTTCATGATGTACTGGATGGTGGTATAGGCCCGCTCGGCGTACCGGCCCAGCCAGAACAGGCGGTTTTGCTTACTCAGTGTGACAGTATCCATGTGTCCTTGAAGCCTCCTCCCTGAGAAGAATTGACGATGAAGCTGTCCGGGTTGCGGGAGAACCGGGTCAGGCCGCTGGGCCACACCGCGGTGTCCTCCGCCCCCGAGAGCACGAAGGCCCGCAGGTCCGCCTTCCGCTCCACCTGTTCGCCCTCGTCCATGATGGGCAGATCCTGGAAGTCGATGACCTCCTGGGCGATGAACCGGCGGGGCTGGGCCAGAATGGTGTCCTTCAGATCGGACAGCTGCTGGCGCGTCAGTTTGCTGCCGAAGACCACGCCGTAGCCCCCGGCCTCCGCCACGTCCTTGACGACCAGGGTATCCATGTGTTCCAGGACGTATTTCCGGTCCTCCTCATAAAAGGGCAGATAGGTGGGGGCGTTGCAGAGGATGGGTTCCTCGTTCAGATAGTACCGGATCATCTTGGGCACGAAGTAGTAGATGCCCTTGTCGTCGGCCACGCCGTTGCCGAAGGCGTTCAGCACCGCAACATTTCCCGCCCGGTAGGCGGCCATCAGGTTGGGGATGCCGATAAGGGAGCCGGGCTCAAAGGTCAGGGGATCCATGTACTCGTCGGAGACCCGGCGGTAGATGGCGCCCACCCGCTGGTCTCCATGGGTGGAACGGTAATAGAGGGCGCTGTCCCGCACATAGAGATCCCCGGCCTCCGCCAGCACCGCGCCCGCCTGCTCCGCCAGATAGGAGTGTTCAAAATAGGCGGCGTTGTAGCGGCCCGGGGTGAACACCACGTTGATGCCGCCGGCGTTTACGCTGTCCATGGTGCGGCGCAGCAGCTGCCCGTAATTGCGGTTGTCCAGGACGCCGTTGTGGCGGAAAGTGTCGGGGCTGCACCGGCGGCACAGCTCCCGCGCGATCAGCGGATAGGACGCGCCGGAGGGAATGCGCAGATTGTCCTCCAGGATGTACCACACGCCGTCCTTGCCCTTCACCAGATCGATGCCGGAGATATGGCTGTACACGCCCTTCACCGGGGTGATGCCCTCGCACTGGGGCAGGTACCCGGGGGAGCGGTAGACGAAGTCCTCGGGCACCACGCCGCCGGCGATGATGCGCTTTTCCCCGTAGACGTCCTTTAAAAACAGGTTCAGCGCGTTGACCCGCTGGATCAGGCCCTTTTCCAGGCTGCTCCACTCCTGGGCCGTGATGACGCGGGGGATCGCGTCGAAGGGAAACAGCCGCTCCTGAAATTCGCCGTTTTTATAGATGCCGAATTTCACACCATACCGTGCGAGCTGCTGGTTGATTTGTCTCTCGTGCCGGATCAAATCATTCATCCGTTTGCCCTCCTTGCAAAAAAGGCATGGCAATAGCGCCCGCCGGCGCCATTGCCATGCCTTTTTGATGTTCCTATTATAAATAGAAAAGGGACCGCCGTCAAGAAAAACAGGCGTCTTCACAGGAAGAACATCCCAAATGACGAATATTACCAGGGGGCGCGGGAAATTTTTGTGCGTTTCCTCTGATTGGCATTTGTGGAATGTGGCGAAGCGGAAAATAGGAAGCACTGTCAGGCGCATTCGCGCCTGACAGTGCTTTTCTGGATCGTGAAAGGGCCGGGGCCGGAGCCGGTTTGAACGGATCAGCCCTCGTCGGCCAGCTTCTTGTACTTGGCGTAACGGGCCTTGACGTCCTGGATCTCCTTGGCGTAAAGGGCATCGGCCTTGGCGGGGAAGTTGTTCTTCAGGGAGGCAAAGCGGTTCTCGCCCATCAGGAAGTCCATGAGCTTGTCCGTATCGGGCTCGGGAGAGTCTAGCTGGAAGGGGTTCTTGCCCTCCTCGATCCGGCGGGGATCATAGCGGTACAGGTGCCAGTAGCCGCACTCCACGGCCTTCTTCATCTCATCCTGGCTGCATCCCATGCCCGCCTTGATGTGCTGCTCCAGGCAGGGGCAGTAGCAGATGACGATGGAGGGGCCGGGATAGGATTCCGCCTCCCGCAGGGCCTTCAGGGTCTGGGCCTGGTCATAGCCCATGGCTACCTGGGCCACATACACATAGCCGTAGTTCATCAAAATGCCGCCCAGGTCCTTCTTCGCCACCTGCTTGCCGCCGGCGGCGAACTTCGCCACGGCGGAGGTGGGGGTGGACTTGGAGGACTGGCCGCCGGTGTTGGAGTACACCTCGGTGTCCAGCACCAGCAGGTTCACGTCCCGGTTCTGCGCCATCACGTGGTCGATGCCGCCGAAGCCGATGTCGTAGGCCCAGCCGTCGCCGCCAATGGCCCACACGGACTTCTTGGAGAGATACTCCTTGTTCTCCAGGATGTACTTCACGTCCTCGGTCTGCTCCGTAGCCTCCAGGGCGGCGATCAGGGCGTCGGACACGGCGCGGGACTTCTCGCCGTCGTTCCAGCTGGCAAGATACGCGCCGATGGCCTCCACGGCCACACCGGATTCCTTCATGCTCTCCAGCCGGATCAGCAGCTCCTTGCGGATGGCGTCCTGGGCGTGGAAGAAGCCGTAGGCAAACTCCGCGTTGTCTTCGAACAGGGAGTGCTCCCAGGCGGGGCCCCGGCCGCAGCTGTCCTTGCAGTAGGGAAGAATGGGCGCGCCGCCGCTGATGGCGGAGGAGCAGCCCGCCGCGTTGCCGGCGTACATCCGCTCGCCCACCAGCTGGCTCAGCAGCTTGATGTAGGTGGTCTCCGCGCAGCCCGCGCAGGCGGCGGAGAACTGGAAGTAGGGCTTGGCGAACTGGATGTTCTTCACCGTCTTGCTGTTGATGACGTCCTTCTTCAGATAGGCGTCGTTCATGGCCACCTTGTCGAAGTTCTCCTGCTCCGGCTTCATCTCCTCGAAGGGGGTCATCACCAGGGCGTCGGCGGTCTTTTCGTTCTTGTTGGCGGGGCAGGCCGTCAGGCACACGCCGCAGCCCAGGCAGTCATAGGGGGAAATCTGCATGCGGAAGCTGTAAGCGGGGGCGTCCTTCCCCAGGCCCTTGGCGGGCACGGTGACGAAGGAGGCGGGCACGTTGGCTTTCTCCTCCTCGCTCAGCAGCACCGGGCGGATGGCCGCGTGGGGGCAGCACATGGCGCAGCGGTTGCACTGGATGCAGCTGTCCGGGTTCCACTTGGGCACCTTGGTGGCGACGCCCCGCTTGGAGAAGGCGGAGGTGCCGTTCTCCCAGGTGCCGTCCAGCACGCCGTGCTTCTGGAACACGGAGACGGGCAGCTTGTCGCCCTGCTGGCGGTCCATGGGGATGACGATGTCCTTCACAAAGGCGGAAGCGCCCTGGGGCTCCGCCACGGGGGTGTCCGCAGCGTCGGCCCAGCTTTCGGGGATCTCCACCTTCACGGCGGCGCTGATGCCGGCGTCCACGGCGGCGTTGTTCTTGTCCACGATGGCCTGTCCGGCCTTCTTGAAGTAGGAGTTGTAGTTGTTCTTCTTCATGTCCTCCACGGCCATGTCCAGGGGGATGACCTTCGTCAGGGCGAAGAAGGCGGCCTGGAGGATGCTGTTGGTGCGGTTGGTGCCCAGGCCCACGCTGACCGCGTGCTTGGCGGCGTCGATGATGTAGAAGTTGGCGTGCTTCCGGCAGAGGTCCCGCTTCATCTTGCCGGGCAGGCGCTCCTCCAGCTCCTCCACGCTCCAGGGGCAGTTCAGAAGGAAGGTACCGCCGTCCTTCAGGTCCTCGGTGGTGTCGTACTTGTTGACATAGGTGGGGGCGTGGACCGCCACGAAGTCCGCAGAGGACACCAGATAGGTGGAGCGGATGGGCTCGTCGCCGAAGCGCAGGTGGCTCTGGGTCAGGCCGCCGGACTTCATGGAGTCATAGGAGAAATACGCCTGGGCGTACTTGTCGGCCACCAGGCCGATGGTGGAGATGGCGTTCTTGTTGGCGCCCACGGTGCCGTCGCCGCCCAGGCCCCAGATCTTGCAGGAGACCTGGCCGGGATGCCGGAACTCCACCTCCTTGTACTCCAGGGAGGTGTGGGTCACGTCGTCGTTGATGCCGATGGTGAAGTTGTTCTTTGGGCTCTCCTGCCGGAGGTTGTCGTACACGGCGATGAACTGGCCCGGCGTGGTGTCCCGGGAGGAGAGGCCGTACCGGCCGCCCACCACACGGATATCGCCCCGGCCCGCCTGGTTCAGGGCGGTGACCACGTCCAGATACACCGGCTCGCCTACGCTGCCGGTCTCCTTGGAGCGGTCCAGCACGGCGATTTTCCTGCAGGTGGCGGGGATGGCGGCGGCGAAGTGCTTCACGGAGAAGGGGCGGTACAGGTGGATCTGCACCATGCCGACCTTGCGTCCCTGCTTGTTCAGGTAGTCCACCGTCTCCTTCACGGCCTCGGAGGCGGAGCACATCACCACGATGACCTCCTCGGCGTCGGGGGCGCCGTAGTAGTTGAAGAGCTTGTAATCCCGGCCCGTCAGCTTGTTGATCTCATCCATGTAGTGCTGGACGGTGTCCGGCACGACGGCGGCCTTGACGTTGGCGCCCTCCTTGCACTGGAAGTAGACGTCGGGGTTGACGTTGTTGCCCCGGTTGGTGGGGTGCTCGGGGTTCAGGGACTGGCGGCGGAAGGCCCTCAGGGCCTCCTGATCCACCAGGGGACGCAGATCCTCATAGTCCAGAGCCTCGATGCGCTGCATCTCGTGGGAGGTGCGGAAGCCGTCGAAGCAGTGCATGAAGGCGTACTTGGCGCTGATGGCGGACAGATGGGCCACGGCGCCCAGATCCATGGCCTCCTGGGGAGAGGAGGACATCAGCATGGCGTAGCCGGTGGTGCGGCAGGTCATGAAGTCGGTGTGGTCGCCGAAGATGGAGTGGTGGTTGGAGGTCACCACCCGGGAGGCGATGTGCATGACGCTGGGCAGGAACTGGCCGCCCATGGCGTACATGGCGGGGATCATCAGCATCAGACCCTGGGAGGAGGTGAAGGTGGTGGTCAGGGCGCCGGCCTGCAGAGAGCCGTGGCAGGTGCCTGCGGCGCCGGCCTCGGACTGCATCTGGATCACGTCCACCGTGGACCCGAACAGGTTCTTCCGCCCCTTGGCGGACCACTCGTCCACCTTTTCCGCCATGGGGGAAGAGGGGGTGATGGGATAGATGGCTGCCACCTCCGTGAAGGCGTAGGCCACATGGGCGGCGGCGGTGTTGCCGTCCATCACGACGTATTTTTTCTTTGACATATCTCCTTGTTTCCTTTCCGCTTTTTGAAACTGGCAGTCCTCGCCTGTCAGTAACAGCCGATTAAACGTAATTGCACACGCGGGCGATGGCCATTTCGGTGAAGCCCAGGGACTCCGCCTTGGTCTGCTTGCCGCAGGCGGTCTCCACCACCATGGTCAAAAGCTCGCTGCCCAGCTCCTCCAGGGTCTTGGTGCCGTAGATGAGGGGGGAGGCGTCCAGATCGATGTTGTCCTCCATCTTGGCGAAGGTCAGCTTGTTGCCGGTGATCTTGATGACCGGGGCGATGGGGTTGCCGGTGGGTGAACCCCGGCCGCTGGAGAAGACGATCACCTGGGCGCCGCCGGCCACCATGGCCGCCACGGAGGAGGGGTCGTTGCCCGGGGTGTCCATAATGACCAGCCCCTGCTTGGGGGAGACCTGCTTGGCATAGTCGTAAACGGCGTTGACGGGGCTGTGGCCGCCCTTGTGGATGCAGCCCAGGGACTTCTCCTCCAGGGTGGTGATGCCGCCGGCCTTGTTGCCCGGGGAGGGGTTGCCCTCCCGGACCTCCTCGCCCACCAGCCGCAGGGCGGCCTCGTAGCGGTGGACGATCTCGAAGATGCGGTCGTGGACCTCGGGAGTGGCGGCGCGGCGGGCCAGGATGTGCTCGGCGCCGATGAACTCGGTGGTCTCGGACAGGATGGAGGTGCCGCCGGCGGCCACGATCAAGTCGCTCATCTCCCCGATGACGGGGTTGGCGGCCAGGCCGCTGGTGGGGTCGGAGCCGCCGCATTCAGTGCCCACGATGAGCTCGGAGAGGGGGAACTCCGCCTTTTGGAGCAGGGAGGCCTCCGCCACCATCTCCTTGGCGTAGCGCACGGCGATGTCCACCGCCTTCAGCGTGCCGCCCACCTCCTGGATGATGACCTGCTTCAGGGGCTTGTTGGTGCGCTCCTGAATGGCCTTTGCCACCAGATCCATCTGGCAGTTCTCACAGCCCAGGGACACCACCACAGTGCCGTAGACGTTGGGGTTGGCGGCGTAGCCGGCCATGACATCCATGGTCAGCTGCTGGTCGGAAGCCACCTGGGAGCAGCCCTGCTGGTTGTTGAAGGTCACGGCCCCCGTCACCTGCTGGGCGATGATGCGGGTGGTATCGGAGGCGCAGACGCTGGCGGGCAGGATCAGCACATAGTTGCGGACGCCCACCCGGCCGTCGGGACGCTTATAGCCGTAAAAAGTCATGGTTCGTTCCTCCCTTTACTCTTTCGCTTCCAGGTTTTCCCGGTGGCCCTCCACGTTGTGGACGTGGACGTGCTCGCCGGCCTTGATGTCGCAGGAAGCGATGCCGATATGCTCGCCGTATTTCACCACAGGCTCGCCCTTGGCGATGTCGCGGGTGGCCAGCTTGTGATAGATGATGATGTCCTCCAGGGCGGGCAGGCTGACCTCCCGCCCCTCGCAGACATAGGTCGCGGCGTCGCCCTTGGCGATAGGCTCAATGGCGACGGCCACATTGTCCTTTCCGTCGATGATCATTGCATTACGCATGGCTTATACTCCTTTTTACTCCTTTTTGGGGGTTCGAAGACAGGATCGTGGTTTTATAAAAGCCCGTTTACAGGGGAATGACCAGCGCGCCCACCAGGGCCAGCAGGAAGATGAACACGGAGGAGATGAAGGAACCCAGGGTATAGGTCTTCAGGCCGCCGGTGACGGTGAGGCCGGACATATTGGTGGCCACCCAGAAGCCGGAGTCGTTGACATGGCCGATGGAGTTGCCGCCGGACAGGCAGGCCAGGGCCAGCCAAACGGGATGGCAGGCGATGGCGGGGGCCACGGCGGACATGATGGTCATGGAAGTCATGCCGGCCACGGTGCCGGAGCCCTGGGCCACGCGGAAGATCATGCCGATGAGATAGCACAGGAACATGGCAGGGACCACGGAATTGGTGCCGGTGCTCAGCAGGTCCACAATGGCCTGGCCGATGCCGGTGGCGGTGATGACGGAGGCGAAGGAGCCGCCCGCGCCGGTGATCAGCAGCACCACGCCGGCGCTCTTCAGGGCCTCGCCGGCGGACTTTTCAAAGTTCTCCCGGCCGATGTACTTCAGGCTCACCGCGTAGGCGCCCAGGGTGCCCAGCAGCATGGCGATGACCTTCTCGCCCAGGAACTGGCAGATGACGGGGGACTCCTCAAACAGGGCGGTGCCCACGGTGCCGGCCAGGATGCAGACGATGGGGATCAGGATGGGCAGGATGGACATGAACAGGGAGGGCTTGGGCTTGCCGGTGTCCTCCGCCTCCCGGGCGGCAATCAGCTCGTTGACCACATTGGAGCTGTGGTTCACGTCCTTCTCCTCGTTCCAGATGCCCTTGTCGTGGATCTTGATGAACACAAAGTCGCTGAGCAGCACGGTGATGAGGCCCACCACCAGGCCGACGCCCATCATAATGCCCAGGTCAAAGCCGAAGATGTCGGCGGCGGCCAGGGGGTTGGGGGTGGGCGGCACCACGCAGTGGGCGGTGGTGGCGCCGATGGTCAGGCAGCCGGTGACATAGCACATCTTTTTGTTGATCTTGGCGGCGATGGTGATGCCGATGGGGATCAGGATCACGAAGGTCACGTCAAAGAATACAGGGATGGACAGCACGAAGCCGGCCAGGGAGATGGCCCACATGGCCTTTTTCTCCGGGAAGGCGGCCACGATCCGGTCGGCGATCACGCCGGCTGCGCCGCTGTCGGACAGCAGCTGGCCAAGGATGATGCCGAAGCCGATGGGCAGGCCGATGCCGGTCATCATATTGCCAAAGCCGGAGGAGAGGGTGGACACCGTGTCCATCAGGGGCATGCCGCAGGCCGTGCCCATATACAGGCAGGCAAGGACCATGCCGATGGCGGCGTTCAGCTTCAGGAGGATGATGCACACCAGGATGATCGCAATGGCGATGACCAGGTGCAGCATCAGCAGTGCGGGAGAGATCATAGTCTTATCCTTTCTCTAAATGCAGTTGTGGTGGATAGGGATGCTTTGAAACAACGGGAACAATGAGGGGGGCAGCCCCTGCCCCGGATGTTTTCAGAAAAGGTTGCCGTTCTCGTCGAAGGGCAGGTCGTAGGGCTCGGTGAGGATCTCGAAATTGGGGTTGTCCCTCACCAGGGGCAGCATGCCCTCGGAAATCTCGATGACGCCGATATGGGCGGTGTTGGGGATGCGGATCATCTTCATGTTGTCGGGGTCCTCGGCCTCGGGGCAGCACATCAGGGCCAGCTGCAGGGCCTCCCGGTCGTTGTCCATGATCATGGGGATCTTCATCAGGTGCAGGAAGGTGTTGGTGACGCCGGTGGGATAGGTCATCTCCAGCTTCATGCGGTTTACAAGACGCCGGGTGGTGACTTCCGCCAGGCCGATGCCCTGGGCGTTGCCGTGGGTCTCGTCGGTGATGTCCAGGATGACGCACTTTTCCGCCTGGATGCCGCCGGTGCAGTACTGGGGCAGCACGAAGCGGCCGGAGACGTTGGGATCCATGCCGTCGCCGGAGATGTTCTTGCCGATCTTGTCCACCACCAGCACGTCGCACTTGTCAAACAGCAGGTGGGCGATGGTCTTGTAGGAGATCTCCTTGAGCTTGGGCTCCTCGGTGATGATCTCCTCAGGGCTCAGGCCCTGAATGAGATAGGTGTCGTCATAGGCGTTTTCAATGATGGCGATGCCGCCCAGGACGGGGGCGTTCTCCAGGATGGTTTTGCCGTACTCCTCCACCAGCTCGTGCATGATGGCGGGGCTCTGGTGGTGGATGCTCTCGGCGCCCTTCTGCTTGCCCAGGCCGATGGCCATCATCTTCATCAGGCCGCTCTCATAGGGGCCGCGGAAGGAGGTGTGGGGCTTGATGCGGTTGAACAGGAGGATGCCGTCCGCTTCGGAGGCGTTCTTGTCGATGAACACCGGCTGGTGACGGACGCCGGAGACGCCGATCTGGACGGTCTCCATGGAGCTCTTGACGGGGCAGCCCATGTTCTCCTCGGTGATGCCGTAGTCCCGGAGGATCTGGGTCTGGCCCTCGGCGGTGGCGCCGCCGTGGCTGCCCATGGCGGCCGTGATGAAGGGCTCGGCGCCCTTGGACTTGACGAAATCCACGATGGTGCGGGCCATCAGGGCGTTGTGGTTGATGCCCCGGCTGCCGCAGGTGATGGCGATCTTCTGGCCGGGCCGGATCTTGCCGCCGATCTCGGGGCGGTCCAGCTCCTTCCGGATGACGGCGGGGATGTCGCTTTCCGGAATGCAGGTCCTGTCAAAGTTCTGCCGGACCTTTACCATCCGCGGAATGGGGGTGTCCTTGATGAGGTTTGTAATGGTTTCCATATCTGTTTCCTCCCTATATCATGGCATTGGGGTTGCGGTTGCAGGATTTTAAAACAGGCGGCTGATCAGCAGGCATATCTGGGGGAAGATGGCGGTGGCGATCAGAAGCCGGTAGATCTGGACCAGGATCAGACGGGGACTGTTGACGCCGATGTCGGCGGAGATCAGCGCCATCTCCCCCGCACCGGCGGGGGTCAGCATCAGCATCCCCTCCCGCATGGGGACGTGGAACCACTTTTCCATCCACTTTCCGAAGGCGGCGGCGTTGGCCAGCAGCACGGCGACGGTGATAGCCAGCGCCAGAATCACCGTGGAGAGCCGTCCAAAGCGGGACGAGTCCAGCAGGCAGCCGATGTAAGCGCCGGAGAGGACCTGGGCTGCCTGGCGCAGCCAGCCGGGGAACTGCACGGTAAATCCGCTGAAGTTCAAAAGGAAGGTGCTCAACAGCGCGAAGAGGATGGTGGCCGCGGGCACGTGCAGCAGATTGCCGGCCCATGCGCTGGCGGAGGCCAGGGCCAGGGCCGCCAGCAGCCGCGCCGTATTCCGGCGGCTGTCCGCCGCCGTCCGGCCGGAGCGCGGGATCTCCTGGACCGCCCCTTCCGGCATCGGCGGCGTGATGCGCTGCACCACCATCGGAAACAGGGCCACGCCCACCACAAGGCGGCAGAAGTGGACCGCCAGGACCTTGGACGCGTCCGCGCCGAAATCCACGGCGATGAGCGTCACGTCGGAAATGCCGCCGGGGACGGCGCAGACCAGACAGGTCAAAAGGTCGGAATAGCCCGCGAAGAACAGCAGAAACCCAATGGCCAGGTTCACCAGCAGCAGCGAGCAGGTGATCATGATGACCGGCTTATAGAAGCTGCGCAGCTGGCGGAAGTCCTCCCGCTTGGCGGAGCAGCCGATATACGTGCCCGCGATCACCTGGGCGATGTCCTTGGTGGGGCCCGGAATGTAGCCCACCCGGAACACGGCGGCCAACACCGCCGACGCGATGACCGCGCCGATCAGCATGCCGGCGGGAATGCGCCTGCGGTAGAGCGCATATCCCAAAGCGCTGCTCAACGCCAGGGTCAGAACGGCTTGTGCCATGGTAAACCTCCAGATGCCGCCCGGCCGGGCGGCATTTATTTCCGGCCGCTCTGGCGGTCGGCCTCCTCCTGCCGCTTGGACATCCGCCAAAGCGTGGTGCGGCTGACGCCCAGCTCCCGGGCCAGGTCTTTTTTCTTTTTCGCGGCGGGCGGCGCCGGCGGCGCGCTTTGGGGCGCGGGGGCGAAGGCGGCGGGGGACGACAGGGCGCTGTCAAAAAACACATGCAGCTCGTTCAGCGCCTCCGCGGTCACATCCGACGCGTCGTTCAAAACCACCAGGCGCTCGCAGATGTTGCGCAGCTCCCGCACGTTGCCGGGCCAGGCATAGCGGCGCAGGATGTCCTGGGCCTCGGCCGTCAGCTTCGGCACCCGCTTGCCGAGCTCCGCGGCAATGATCCGCAGCTGCCCCTCCATCAGCGGGATCACGTCGTCCGGGCGCTCCCGCAGGGGGGGAATGTAGATCTCAAGGGCATTCAGCCGGTACAGCAGGTCGCTACGGAAGCGGCCCTGGGCGATCTGCTCCTGAATATTCACGTTGGTTGCCGCAATGACGCGCACGTCGATGGGGATCACGGCTGCGCTGCCGATGCGGCGGATCTCTTTTTCCTGCAGGACGCGCAGCAGCTTTGCCTGCAGCGCCACAGGAATCTCTCCAATCTCGTCAAGAAAGATTGTACCATGGTGTGCCAGCTCAAACAAGCCGGACTTTCCCTCCCGGGAGGCGCCGGAAAACGAACCGGGCTCGTAGCCGAACAATTCGCTTTCCAGCAGGGTTTCCGGCAGCGTTGCGCAGTTGATCGCCACAAAGGGCTGGGACATGCGGCCGCTGGCGGAGTGAATGCTGTGGGCAAACAGTTCCTTGCCGGTGCCGGTTTCGCCGGTGATCAGCACGTTGGAGTTTGCCTGGCTGAATTTTTTCGCAATTTCAACTTTTTTCTGCATCTCCGCACTTACCGCGATGATATTGCGGAATGTGTATTTCGCAGTCATGCCTTTTTTCAAATAGCTCTTTCGGAGCTGACGCTCTTCCTGTAGGATCTTGGAGGCGGCACTGGTGGTGATCAGGGTGCCCAGGCCGGGGACCTCGCCGGAGATCAGCTTGTACTTGACGTAGTATTTCTGGCCGAGGAGATTGATGATGCTCTCCTCCCCGTCGCGGCACGGGCTTTCGCGGCTGCCGATGAAGGTCAGGTCCGGGTTGATCTCCCGGACGGGGCAGCCCTTCCACTTCGGATGGAACGCCAGCTGGTACAGCTGATAGGCCTGCCCGTTGGCCTCCAGAACGCGGCCGGCCTCATCCACCGCCATCACCGCGTCGTCGCTGCCGTCCAGAATGGTGCGGATGAGGTTGGTCTTGGTGCGCTCCGTGTTGATGATGCGGGCGGTATTCAAAAGTTCCTGCATGTCCCGCTCCAGCGTGGCGGGACGGATGTGGACATAGGTGCAGGGGATCCCCCGCTCCGCGCAGATGTTGCTGACCGTGCCGCCGCTGACGACGGCGTCCATCCCGTCCCGCTGGCAGGCGTCCACGGCCTCGTAGGCGCTCTGCTCGTCCACAACGTCATAAAGCCGGAGCTCGGCGTGACAGAACTCGCCGAGCCCGGGCAGAAGCGGTTTCAGCTCGTCGCGCTTCAGGCAGATGCCGATCTTCTCGGGGCGGAAGGTCTCCCGGCACGCCAGCAGCGCCTCCAGGATGTCCGTGCTGTCAAAGCCGAGCTCCATGATGTTTTTGCCGGGATACTGGGCGCAGAGCATGTAGTAGGTCAGCCCGCGGGCCAGGATCACGTCGTAGCTGTCCAACGGCGTTGAGACCTTCGGGGTGCCGAAATGGTGCACGACATCTATGTGCACTTCGTCCGTCTGCATTTTCTGCACCAGACCTTCCACATACCCCAGCTGGTCCGGCGACGGCACGAACACAATGACGTTGACCATGGCGGCGCTCCCTTCCGCCAAAGCGGAACGCTTCGGCGATCTTGTAATTCAGGCGGGTCTGCGTTTGCAGGCCCGCCTAAATTATACTACGGATTACAATTTAGCTCAAGCCGTTGCTGGCCATATAGTCGGCCTCGTAGGCGGTGACGTACTCGGTGGCGGCTGCGGTATCCTTGTACTCGTCCAGCAGCTGGTTCTTCTCCAGGTACTCCGTGTGCCAGGCGTCGGAGGCGGAGACTTTGCCCAGGGCGTCGGACCAGAAGGCCACGGCCGCGTCGCTCATGGCAGCGGGAGCGGCAACGCCGCGCCACACGGGGACTTCCACGTTCTCATAGTCGCCGATCTCGCTGAGGGTGGGGGCGTCGGCCAGGTTGCCGGTGTAGCGCTCGTTGGCCAGGGCCAGGACGGCGTTCAGGTCGCCGGACTCCACATACTGGGAAGCGGCGGCGGGCTTGGAGATGACGAAGTCCACGTTGCCGCCCAGAGCGGCGGTGATGGCGTCGGAGGTGGAGTCATAGGTGATGTAGCCCATCTGACTCTCGGTCAGGCCCAGCTCGGCCAGCAGCTTCTGATAGGTGGTGATGTCGTCGCCCTTGGAGCCGCCGATGACCACGAAGGTGCCGTTCTGCGCGGCCTCGATGGCAGCGGCAAAGTCGTTCTGGTCGCCGCCGTTCTTGGCGTAGTCGGTCTTGGATTCAGAGGAGGGGCAGGAGAACAGCAGCTGCTTGTCCACAGCCATGATGGCCAGGATGCGGAAGTTGGCGGCGCGGTTCTTGGTGTTGGTGACCATGGGCATCAGGTCGCCGGAGTTAAAGGTCAGCAGGGTGTAGTCGGCGTCTCCGGCCTTCATGGTGGCGACCTTGTTGCGGCCGACCTCGCCGGCGCCGTCGGTCTCGTTGGAGACCACGATGGTCTGGCCGTTGACCATGCCGTCGTTGGTCATGATCTCGCTGATCTTGCGGGAGAAGATGTCGGAGCCGCCACCGGCGGAGGAGGTGCAGATCCAGGTCACGGTCTTGGTGGGGACAAACTCCCCGGTCTCGGCGTCGCCGCTGCTCTGGGAGGACGAGCCGCCGCTGGAACCGCCGCAGGCGGCCAGGGACAGGACCATCAGCAGTGCAAGAGTCAATGCCATCAGTTTCTTCATGGTTTCTTTTCTCCTTTTTTCTGTGATTATATTTCCAATTCAGATGGAAAACAAAGGGATGGGGTCAGTTCTGGGCCTTCTTGGCCTTGATCTTCCGCAGGATGCTCTTGACCGTGGGGGTCAGGATCAGCACCAGGAAGACGGCCAGCAGCACCAGCTTCAGGGCGGAGTCGGTGAAGATCCGCAGGCTGCCCTGAGAGGCGATGAACGCCTTGCGCATGTTCTGCTCCAGCATGGGAGCCAGCACGAAGGCCAGCAGCATGGGGGCGGTGGGGAAGCCGTTCTTGTCCAGCAGGTAGCCCACGATGCCGGAGATGAACATGATGATGACGCCGTACATGGAGTTGGAGGTGGAGTAGGCGCCCACGATGCAGACGCAGGTGATGATGGGGATCATGTACTTCACGGGCACGCTGAGGATCTTGATCAGGAAGGGGATCACCAGGATGGCCACGATCAGCGTGAAGATGTTGGCCACGTACATGGAGGAGATCAGGCCCCAGCAGAAGTCGGGATTGGTGTCGAACAGCAGGGGGCCGGGGTTCAGGCCCCACATCATCAATCCGCCCAGCAAAACGGCGCCGGTGCCGGAGCCGGGGATGCCCAGGGCCAGCAGGGGGGCGAAGGCGCCGGCGGCCGCGGCGTTGTTGGCGGCCTCGGAAGCGGCGATGCCCTCGATGGCACCGGTGCCCATGGGCTCCTCGCTCTTGAACTTCTTCTGCATGGCGTAGCCCACCATGGAGCCGGTGGTGGCGCCGGAGCCGGGCAGCACGCCCACGAAGGTGCCCATCACGCCGGAGCGGAGGATGGGAGGCAGGATGCGCTTGAAGTCGTGGCCGGTCAGCATGGACTCCTTGATGGACAGCTTGGTCTTGCTGTCGTCGCTGGCGCGCTTCTCCGCGTCGGCCTCCCGCTCGTTGATGAGCTTGATGACCTGGGCGAAGCCCACGCAGCCGATGATGAAGGGGGTGAAGGGGATGCCGCCCAGCAGGTACATGTTGCCGAACTCATACCGGGGAGCGCCGGACAGGGTGTCCATGCCGATGGAGGCCACCAGGATGCCCAGCATGGTGATGACGATGCCCTTGATGGGGTTCTCGCCGATGAGCCAGCTGATGGAGGTCATGGCGATCAGCAGGATGATGGTCATCTCGGCGTAGCCGAACTTCAATCCCAGGGTGGCGAGGCCGGAGGCGGTGAGGGTCAGGATCAGGATGCCGATGGTGCCGCCGATGAAGCTCGCCAGGTTGGCGGCCATCAGCGCCTGGCCGGGGCGGCCCTTCTTGGCCATGGGATAGCCGTCCAGAGCAGTGGTGATGGCCGGGGAGTCGCCGGGGATGTTCAGCAGGATGGCGCTGAAGGAGCCGCCGTACATATTGGAGTAGTACAGGGCGCCCAGCATGATGATGGCGGTGGTGGGGTTGAACTTGTAGGTCAGGGGCAGCAGCAATGCGCAGCCCGCCAGGGAGCCGATGCCGGGCATGGCGCCCACGATCAGGCCCAGGATGGCGCCCAGCATGCACACGCCGATATTCTCAGGCGCGAGGGCCACCTGGAAACCGGACAGCAGAGACAGTAAGTTTTCCATGTTATACCCTCCTTAAAAGATCATGTCGCCCAGCAGGCCCATGGGGAAGCGGATCTGCAGCCAGGCGGTGAAGACGCCCAGGATAATGGCGGCCATGATGATCTCAATGATAATGATGACCTTCCAGGGGGCTTTCTCCACGAATTTGAGCCAGAGGAGGATGTAAATGAGGCAGCTGGGCACCAGGCCAATGAGGAAGGTGCACAGGATGATGCCCGCTGCGCCCAGCATCACCATCAACTCGTTGCGGTTGTACTTGACCTCCGGGCTGTCCTTGTCCCGGGCGACCTGGATGAAGCAGGCGATGCTGGAGGCCAGCAGCACCACGGCGATGATGATGGGGAAGAAGCCGGGGGTGGGCTGGTTTTTCCAGAACCCATAGTCCTTCAAACCCACGACGATGAACACCAGGGCGACAATGGCGGTCGCCAGGGGGATCAGCGTCCGGAGGTTGAATTTTTTCTTATTCTCCAATTTTCTCTCTCCTTTCGGTTATGTCCGGCTGCGTTCAGCCGTTTTCTTTTTCACGCTTGGCCATCGCCATCTTGGCGGTGGTCCGCACGGCGCGCTCGAAGGAATCGGTGGTCACGCTGGCCTTGCCGACCTTGTCGAAAGCGGTGCCGTGGGCGCAGGTGGCGATGGGATAGGGCTGGCCGCCGGCCACGGTGATGCACCGCTGGAAGCCCACCAGCTTCAGGGCGATCTGGCCCTGGTCGTGGTACATGGTGACCACCACGTCGAAGTCGCCCTTCAGGGCGCTGATGAACAGCGTGTCGGCGGAGTAGGGGCCGGTGACGTTCCAGCCGGTCTCCTTCACCACTTTTTCAATGGTGGGGGCGATCACGTCCACTTCCTCCCGGCCGCAGAGACCGAACTCGCCGCAGTGGGGATTCAGGGCCGCCACGGCGATGCGGGGCTTGTGGCCCAGGCTCTCGCCGGTGATCTCGCCCAGCTCGATGGCCTCCCGGATGGTGGCCTCGGTCAGGTTGGCGCTGACCTCGCTGATGGGGATGTGGCTGGTGGCCCGGACGGTCATCAGGTCGTCCATCATGTTGACCTCGCAGAAGGGGGTGGTGAGGTTGAAGGCGTGGGCCAGATAGGTGTGCTCGCTCTCGTCGTGGAGACCGGCCATCTTCATGGCGCCCTTGTGGAAGGGGCCGAAGACGAAGCCCTCGATCTTGCCGGCCTTGCACAGGTCGATGGCGGTATCCAGCTGAAGAAGGTCGCTGGCGCCGCAGTAGGCGTTGGCCTCGCCGTAGACCACCTGGGCGGGATCCTGGTCCTTCAGGTCCAGAACGGGATAGCCCTTGCTCCAGTCGCACTGGCTCAGGTCGTCGATGACATAGTGGGGCACGTCGCCGCCCACCACCTTCAAACCGTGCTCAAACATGCGCAGGTCGCCGATGATGACGGGACGGCAGTAGTCGGCGTAATAGTCCTTTACCGCCAGCATAGCCACCAGCTCCGGACCGACACCGGCCGAGTTGCCCAGAAGGACGCCGAGGATGGGTTTCTCTCTCATGATCAAATACCTCCATATTATTTTCGCGGGGCCCGATCTACGTCCGCGAATCCGTTTCGCCTGACTATACAAGCAAATATCGTGCCAGAAATTTCGACAAAAAGGATCAAGCTCGGCGGAGGGGGCATTTTTGTAAATTCTGTTTAAAAGATAGTCAAAAATTAAGCAAAGTAACTATAGGAGAAATGACGACAGGGACGGTTAGCGGATAGAAACAAACTGTCAATTTTGCCCAAGTGAAACAAAAAACGTTGCACCTGGTGGAACGTATGAAACATAAATGAAACTAATAATGTTTCGTTGTTTCGGGGGCTGCAACGGTGTGCAACGCGCACGGGGACGCCGTGATCTCCAGGGACGGCCAACAGGGGCGCCTTTGGTACGGAGCATGGCGGCGCTTCGGCAGAGTGCCCGGAGCAAAGCCGGTGGAAAAAGGGCCCGGAGGCTCCGCGGGGAGCTCCGGACCCTTTGGAGGCCCGGTCTGCGGGCCCTGTGATGACTGCTCAGGTGGCAAACCCGGCGAACTGGGTCATGTACAGATCGTAATACTTCCCCTTCCGGGCCAGCAGGTCCTCGTGCCGCCCCTGCTCCACGATGCGGCCCTGGTCCATGACCACGATCAGATCCGCGTCCCGGATGGTGGAGAGCCGGTGGGCGATGACGATGCTGGTGCGGTGCTCCATCACCTGCCGCATGGCGCTCTGGATGGCTTTCTCCGTCCGGGTGTCCACGTTGGAGGTGGCCTCGTCCAGGATCAGGATCTCCGGGTCCGCCACAAAGGCCCGGGCGATGGCCAGCAGCTGCCGCTGCCCCTGGCTGAGGTTTTCGCCCCCGGCGCTGAGGAGGGTGTCGTACCCCTGGGGCAGCGTGCGCAGCAGATCGGCGCAACGGCTCATGCGGACCGCCGTGTCCAGCTGCTCCTGGGTGGCGGAGCCGTTGGCGTAGAGCAGGTTGCTGCGCACGGTGCCGGCAAACAGGACGGTGTCCTGCAGCACGATGGCGGCGTCCCTCCGCAGGCTGCCCCGGGCGGTTTCGGAGATGTCCTGGCCGTTGATGCGGATGCTCCCGCTGTCGATGTCATAAAACCGCATCAGCAGATTGACCACGGTGGTCTTGCCGCTGCCGGTGGCCCCCACCAGGGCCACGGTCTTTCCGGAGGGAACGGTCAGGCTGAAGTCCCGGATCACCGGATGGCCGGGGACGTAGGAGAAATTCACATCCCGGAATTCCACCGACGCGCCGCGGCCCGCTGCCAGCGGCTGTCCGGACATGTCCTCCCCGGCCTCGTCCAGCACGGTGAAGACCCGCTCCGCCCCGGCGACGGCGGTCTGGAGCTGGCCGAAGATCTGGGCCAGTTCGTTGATGGGGCGGCTGAACTGCTTGGCGTAGACGATGAAGGCGGAGATGACGCCCACGGAGATCAGCCCGTTTACGGCGAAATAGCCGCCGAAGGCCGCGATGATGACGAAGCCGATGTTGCCGATGCAGTTCATGACCGGCCCCATGACGCCGCTGAAAATATCCGTCTGGATGCCCGCCCTGGTCAGGGAGTCGGCGGTGCGGCAGAACGCCTCTGCGGTGACGTCCTGGTGGTTGTAGGCCACCACGGTGCGGTAACCGGAGACCATCTCCTCCACGGTGCCGTTGAGCCGGCCCAGCAGGGCCTGCCGCCGCCGGGAGAATTTCCGCACTTTTCCGGACAGGAACCGGGTGGCAAGCAGGGTCAGCAGCACCGTGGCGCAGCTCAGAAGGGCCAGCTGCCAGCAGTACCACAGCATGATGCACACCGTCCCCGCAATGGTCAGCACCCCGGAGAACAGGGAGGGCAGGGACTGGGACACGGTGGTGGAGATGTTCTCGATGTCGTTGGTCATGCGGCTCATCACATCGCCGTGGGAGTGGGTGTCCAGATACCGGATGGGCAGGTCCACGATCCTGCCGAACAGCTCCTGCCGCATCCGCCGGACGATGCGCTGGCTCAGGCGGGCGCTGATGAGCCCCTGAAGCAGCTGGCAGCCGCTGTACAGCAGGTAAACCGCCAGCATCAGCGCCAGGGTGGGGAACAGGGCGCCGCCGGCGGCCCCGGCAATGATGTCGATGGCCCGGCTCTGGAGACTGGGGGCATAGATGCCGCAGAGCGTGCCGAGGATCACGGCGGCCAGCATGGCGGCCACCATGCCCCGCTCCCGGGCGAAGTAGGCGGCGATGCGCCGCAGCGCGGCCCCCGCGTGCTCTGCGTGCTCCACCTCGGCAAAGCGGTTGTTCCGGGCGTTCATGCCCGGGATGTTCCGTTCCTCCAGCTTTTTATCAACCATGGAGCTCCTCCTCTCCCATCTGTGAGTCGTAGATGTCCCGATAGGTCTTACAGCGCTCCAACAGTTCCCGGTGGGTGCCGCAGGCGGCGATGGAGCCGTTTTCCAGCACCACGATGCGGTCCGCCCGGCGGACCGTGGCGATGCGCTGGGCCACGATGATCTTGGTGGACGACGGGGCGAATGCCTCCAAAGCGGCGTACAGGTCCGCCTCGGTCTTCAGGTCCAGGGCGCTGGTGGAGTCGTCGAAGATCAAAATCTCCGCGTTTTTCACCACGGCCCGGGCAATGGACAGCCGCTGCTTCTGCCCGCCGGAGAGACTGGTGCCCCGCTCCGCCACCATCGTCCGGTAGCCCTCCGGAGCGGCGGTGATGAAGCTCTCCGCCTGGGCGATGCGGGCGGCGGCCCGGATCCCGTCCGCCCCCGCCTCCGGTGCGCCCCAGGCGATGTTCTCCTCAATGGCGGCGCTGAACAGTTCGCTCTTCTGCAGTGCGACGGCGATCTTGCTCCGCAGGGCTTGCTGGCGGTATTCCCGCACGTCCACGCCGTCCACCAGGACCGTGCCCTCGTCGGCATCGTAAAACCGGGGAATGAGATTGACCAGCGAGGATTTGCCGCAGCCGGTGGCGCCCATGACGGCCACCGTCTCGCCGGGGCGGATGGTCAGGTCGATGTGCTTCAGGATCATCTGCCCGCTGCCGGGGTAGGCGAAGGATACGTCCCGGAACTCGATCCGGCCCCGGACCTCCGTCTCCCCGTCAAAGGGGCCGTCCTCCAGCTGGGGCCGGCTGTCCAGCACCTCCCTGACCCGCTTCCAGGAGGCCAGGCCACGGGAGATGTTCTGGAACAGCATCACCAGCCCCAGGATGCCGTTGAGCAGCTGGGTGGTGTAGGTGATGGCCGCCATGATGCTGCCCGGGGTGGCGGCGCCGGCGCCCACCTGATAGGAGCCTGTCAGCAAAATGGCCGTCACCACCAGATACATCAGGGCGTTGACCACCGGATTCATGAAGGCGAAGATCACCAGCACCCGGAGCTGGGTCTTGATCAGCTCCTCGTTGGCCTTGCCGAAGCGGGCCTTTTCGTAGACCTCCCGGACGCAGGCCTTGATGACGCGGATGCCGGACACGTCCTCCTGCATGATGGCGTTGATCCGGTCCAGCTGGGCCTGGAGCCTGCTGAACAGCGGGTTGGCCTTTGCCAGACAGACGGCCAGACAGCCCACGATGAAGGGATAGGCGCACAGCACCACCAGGCCGAACTGCCGGTTCAGCCGGAACATGAAGAACATGCTGCCGAACATCAGCATGGAGGTGCGGATCATTCCCCGGACAAACTGGGACACAAAGTTCTGCACCTGGGTGATGTCGTTGGTCACCCGGGTCACCAGGGAGCCGGTGCCGAAGCGGTCCATCTGGGGGAAGGAGAAGGTCATGATGCGGCGGAAGCAGTCCTTGCGCATCTCATTGCCGATGTTCTGCCCGCTCATGTGGACGAACACGTTGTTCATGGACCCGCAGAAGCCGCCGAACAGCACCAGGCAGATCATCCGCAGCCCCAGGCTCCAGATCAGGCCCAGGTCGCCCACGCCGCAGGTGTCTACGCCCAGCACGCCGTCGTCCACGATCCGGCTCATGAGCTCCGGCTGGAGCAGGTCCATCGTCACCTCGCCCACCATGAAAAGACCGGCGATGACGGCGAAGTGCAGATACCTTTTAATGTATTTCCACATCATATCCTCCCTTTGCCGGAGGCCGTCTCCGGCTCCCCGGCGTCGTTTTCCCGATAGCGCGTGTCCCAGCAGGCGTTCACCCGCTCCAGCAGAGACAGCAGGGCGTCCTTTTCCGCGTCGGTGAGACAGTCGAACATCTGCCGGTGCCGCGTCTCCCGCTGGGCCTGGGCCTCCGCCGCGGCGGCCTCTCCGGCGGCGGTCAGCCGGATGTCGGCGGTCCGCCGGTCCGTCCGGCTGGGCGCGCGGACCAGCAGCCCCGCCGTCTCCAGCTTGCCGATGACTTCGCTGGCGGAGCCGGGCTGAATGCCCAGCCGCGCCGTCAGCTCCCGCTGGGTGGTGGGGCCGCTCTCCCGCAGAAGGATCAGGACCCGCCGCTGGCTGCCCCTGCCCTCCCGGATGCGGCGCATGGTGTAGCCGATGTCCCGCAGGTTCCAGATCAGTTTGTTGTTGAGGTCCAGCGCTTCATACCCGGTTTTCATAGGCGTCAGCTCCCGTCCTTTGGATGTCCGGCTATCATACCACAAAAACAGGGAAATGTAAAGGTACCTTATCTTTTTTTGCCCGGATGGCAACCGGCGCGGACCTCCGCCGGAAATGCTTGACTTTTGCCCCGGCCGCGTGAATAATATGGACAGCATCGAACAAGCGCGCAAAATCACGATGGAACGGAGGAATCCGCAATGAGACTTTGCTTCAATACCGACGGCCTGGGCTATATGCCCTTTGAGCAGATGCTGGACACCCTGGCGGAGCTGGGCTACGAGTCCGTGGAGATCGCCTGCGGCAACTGGTCCAAGGCCCCCCACATCGACCTGGACAAAATGCTGGAGAGCGCCGGCGAGCGGAAGTATTTCATGGACGCCATCCACGCCCGGGGCCTGGAGCTGGAGGCCCTGAACTGCTCGGGCAACCAGCTGGCCCCCAACGAGGAGGGCCGCCGGCACCAGGAGGTGGTGGAGAAGACCTTCCGGCTGGCGGGACTGCTGGGCGTGAGGCACATCGTCATGATGTCCGGCTGCCCCGGCGGCTCACCCACTGACAGCACTCCCAACTGGATCGTCACCAGCTGGCCCCCCAGCACCACCCAAATCCTGAACTGGCAGTGGGAGGAGGTCCTGATCCCCTATTGGAAGGAGACGGTGCAGCTGGCCGCGGCCAACGGCATCGAGACTATCGCCCTGGAAAACCACGGCTGCCAGATGGTGTACAACCCTGAGACCCTGATCCGCCTGCGGGACGCGGTGGGCCCCATGGTGGGCATGAACCTGGACCCGTCCCACCTGATGTGGATGGGCGGCGACCCCATCATGGCCGTCCACAAGCTGGGGAAGGACCGCATCTACCACGTCCACGCCAAGGACGTCCGCATGGAGCGGAACTATCTCGGCCCCGACGGCGTGCTGGACACCAAGACCATCCAGGAGTTCTCCAAGCGCACCTGGAACTACGTGGCCCTGGGCCACGGCCACGACGTGCGCTGGTGGAAGGAGTTTTTGTC
>JAUNGH010000141.1 GCA_030524605.1 Oscillospiraceae bacterium
TCGTCGTTTTCCAGGAAGGGGATCATGGCCGTGGCGATGGAGACCATCATTCTGGGGGAGACGTCGATGTAGTCCACCTTTTCCCGGTCCACTTCCACGATCTCGTTGCGGTGGCGGCAGGTGATACGCTTGTTGGCCAGGCAGCCGTTCTCGTCCACAGGCTCCGTGGCCTGGCCCACCATGAACTCGTCCTCGATGTCGGCGGTCATATACTCCACCTGGTCGGTGAGGAAGCCGGTCTCTTTGTCCACCTTCCGGTAGGGGGCCTCGATGAAGCCGTAGCGGTTGATGCGGGCGTAGGTGGCCAGATAGGAGATCAGGCCGATGTTGGGACCTTCGGGGGTCTCAATGGGGCACATACGGCCGTAGTGGCTGTAGTGGACGTCTCGCACGTCGAAGGAGGCCCGGTCACGGGAGAGGCCGCCGGGGCCCAGAGCGGACATACGGCGCTTGTGGGTCAGCTCGGCCAGGGGGTTGGTCTGGTCCATGAACTGAGACAGGGGGGAGGAGCCGAAGAACTCCTTGATGGCGGCGGTGACCGGCCGGATATTGATCAGGGACTGGGGGGTAACGATGTCCAGGTCCTGGATGGTCATCCGCTCCCGGATGACCCGCTCCATACGGCTGAAGCCGATGCGGAACTGGTTCTGCAGCAGCTCGCCCACGCAGCGCAGGCGGCGGTTGCCCAGGTGGTCGATATCGTCCTTGACGGAGATGCCCCGGGCCAGGCCGTTCATATAGTTGATGGAGGTCAGGATATCGTCGATGATGATGTGCTTGGGCACCAGGTCGTCCTTGTGGAGCCGGATCTGGTCGATCAGGTCCTCGCCGGAATACTGGCCCAGCAGCTCCTGCAGCACCTCGAAGCGGACCCGCTCCTTAATGCCGCACTCGGCCAGGGGATCGAAGTCCACATAGTGCTTCAGGTCGCACATCCTGTTGGACATCACCCGCAGGGGCTCGCCCTCCACGTCGATGGTGACCTCGCCGACGCCCACCTCGTCCAGCAGGCGGGCGTCCTCCTTGCTCAGCAGGCGGCCGTCCTCAAACAGGATCTCGCCGGTGGCGGGGTCCGCCACGGGATAGACCAGCTTGTAGCCGGTGACGCGCTGCCACAGGGACAGCTTCTTGTTGAACTTGTACCGGCCCACGACGGACAGATCATAGCGCCGGGCGTCAAAGAACAGGTTGTTCATCAGGGTCTCGGCGGCCTCCACCGTGGGGGGCTCGCCCGGACGCAGCTTGCGGTAGATCTCCAGCATGGCGTCCTCGTAATTCTTGCAGGGGTCCTTCTCCAGGGTGGCAACGATCCGGGGATCGTCGCCGAAGCGGTCCAGGATCTCCGCGTCGGTGCGCAGGCCCAGGGCGCGGATCAGGCAGGTGATTGGGATCTTGCGGTTCTTGTCGATGCGGACCCAGAACACCTCATTGGCGTCGGTCTCATACTCCAGCCAGGCGCCCCGGTAGGGGATGACGGTGGAGGTCAGAATGGGCAGGTCGGTCTTGATGTCCAGCTCCTTGCCGTAGTACACGCCGGGGGAGCGGACGATCTGGGAGACCACCACGCGCTCCGCACCGTTGATGACGAAGGTGCCGGAGTGGGTCATCAGGGGGAAGTCGCCCATGAAGATCTCCTGCTCCTTGATCTCCTCGGTCTCCTTGTTGCGCAGGCGGACCTTGACCTTCAGAGGGGCGGCGTACGTGGCGTCACGGGCCTTGCACTCCTCCACGTCGTACTTGGGGTCTTCGTCCATCTTGTAGTCGATGAAGGTCAGTTCCAGGTTTCCCTGGTAGTCCGTGATCGCACCCACGTCGGCAAACACGTCCCGCAGGCCGGTGTCCAAAAACTCCTGGTAAGACGTCTTCTGGATCTCCAGAAGGTTCGGCATGGGGACGACTTCCTCATACCGGGCAAAGTTCTTACGAAGGGTCTTTCCGTAAAGCTTGTCTTTGGCCATCTTCTCATTCACCTTTCTTCTGTCTCCCCCGCCCTGTCCGGCGGCGGAGGCAAGTTGTTTGTTCCGGAAACGGCGGAGGTTCGGATACGCCCGGATAGGTTGTTAAAATTCTTTCTCTCCGCCCTTGCATTGCCATGGGAATTGTGCTATGTTAGATACAGGAAATGAAGATGGGGTGCTGTCCCCTCCTCATCATATAAGCGATTTATTTTACCACGGCATCTCTGGGATGTCAAGGGATTTTTTGCTGCGGCCGGGCGGATGCCCCGGTCTTTTTTTATGCCCGCAAGCGCAAAAAAGCGGGCGGACACATGTCCGCCCGCCTGTTTCACCGCGTATCAGTCGTATAATTCCTCATCGGCGTAGTCATCGTACTCGGAGCCAAACTTTTTGCAAAGACGCTTCTTCATGCCGCAGCAGCCGACGCTCAGGTCATGCCAGCCGCCGATCAGCAGGCAGACGAAAGCGGCGAACGCCAAACTGGCGCCGATGATTTTCATGACCATGCTTGCGGTTTTGCTCATGGTAAGTTCCTCCTGTTTCTGATATTTTCACAGTTTGTGAAAGTATCATACACCATTTGCCCGGATTTTACAACTGTTTTTCCGCGGAATTCAGCCGCTCTCCCCCGCTTCCGGGGCGTAGGGGGTGAATTCCACCCGCTCCAGCCCCGTGGTCTCCAGCAGGCCGTAGTTCCCCCGGCCCTTCAGCGCGTAGCGGATCTGAAACACGTCCCGCGCCGGGTCGTAGGATACCCCGGCGGAGGCGGCGCCCCGGTCGTCCTGATCCGGCAGGCCCTTCATATTGACAACGCCCCGCCATACCTCGTCTCCCCGGCGCTGGTAGATGTAGACGCTCCGGCGCCCGTCGCCGCCGTAGGTGACGTTGCTCACCAGCTCCTTCTCCCCCGTCCCGTCCAGATCCACGGAGTAGTCCTGGGGCGCGCCCCAGCCGAAGCTCTCGGCGATCTCCCGGGAGGCGCCGTCCTCCACGGCATAGTAGGTGCGGATGCTCCAGTCCTCCTCCGGGTCCTCCACCGCCAGTCCCTGCCGCTCCGTCAGCCGGAAGCCGTCCCATCCCATGATGTCCGTGAAGGGGTCGGCGGACACATCCTCGCCCCGAGTCCCGGTCAGGGTGCGGAGCACCGTCTCCTCCCCGCCGGACAGCAGCACCACGTCCAGGGCCCCCTCCGTCCCGTTGTCCCGCAGGGAGAGCCGGTAATCCCCCTGCTCCTCCGTCCAATAGGTCTGCGGGTCCGTCTTCCCCGCCCCGCAGCCGGTCAGCGCCAGCAGCAGGCACATCCACGGCAGCCATTTCCGCCCCATACGGCACCTCCATGAAAGGATATCCCATTGTATGGGAGCCGCAGCGAAAAAAGAACAGCCGCCCCGCGGGCGGCTGTTTTCATGGCCGGGATCCCCGGTGTCCTTACACCGGCGGGCGCTGGGGCGCGGACATCCGGTACACGATCTCCGGCTGGACGATCAGATGGCGGGGCTCCGTCAGGTGCCCGGTGGCGTGATCGATCGCCATGGCGAGACAGCGCTCCATGATCTCCCTGGTCCGCAGGTCCACAACGGTCATCGGCGGACAGCTGCGGGCAAAGAGCCGCTGGGGCCCGGTGCTGACGGCCAGCACCTGCACATCGCCCCCCACATTGACGCCCGCCTCATACAGCGCGCTGAGGATGCCGAGGCCCACCATGTCATACGCGCAGAGGATCACCCGGGTCAGGCTGTTTGTGCGGACGAGATCCCAGCCCAGCTCATAGCCATCGTCCACGCGGTTGGCGCAGTAGCGCGTATGGCCGGACGGCTCCCAGCCGTGGGCGCGCAGGATCTCCGCCATGTGCTCACTGCGGGAGGTCAGGCCGTAGTAGTCCACGGTGTTCATCACAATGGTGACATCCGTGCCGCCGCACTGCACGGCGTGCCCGGCGGCAAGCCGTGCGGCCTCGGTGTGATCCACCGAGACGGAGGAGTAGCCCGGCAGGTCCCGGTTGAACAGGACGGACGGCACTGCGGGCGGATGGCTCTCCAGCCACGCAAGGTCCGCCTTCTGGCCCGCCACGAAGAGCATGGCGTCGCAGGCCGGGGCGTGGCCCTGGAGCAGTGTCCCGATGTAGCCCTGGTCGTAGGGGCGGATGGAGATGTTGACCGGGATCGGCGCCGCGGAGAGGGCGTTGTTCAGCCCCTGGGTCAAGGGCGGCATGCACATCTCGAAATCCCGCCGGGGCCAGTAGACGGCGATCACCGGCGTCGCGGGTCCCGTCCGGACGGGGGCCGGCGCGGCCCTGCGGCGCTTGCGGGGGACATAGCCCAACTCCGCCGCCGCCGTCCGCACACGGGCCTGCGTGTCCGGTGAAATGCGGCGCTTCTCCCCCTGCCCGCTGAGCACATAGGATACGGTGGAGACGGAAACGCCGCAGGATTTGGCAATATCATAGACTGTGACCATGAGGACCTCCGGTGATGGATGCTTTATTGAGCAGCTTCCTGTCAAGAATACCTCAGATTACAAAAAAAATCAAGAAAAACCACAAAAGCTTTGCTTGACAATGCAAATCCATCGTGTCATTATAAAGGCAGGAAAGCTCAATAAAGCATTTTATTGAGCAATGTTGAGCAAATTGAGGGGAATGACTTGATATGGTAAAGATGAAAAAGAAGACCATGGACGGCAACGAAGCCGCCGCCTACGCAAGCTATGCATTTACCGAAGTCGCAACGATCTACCCCATCACACCCTCCAGTCCCATGGCGGAGCATGTGGACACCTGGGCCGCCAACGGCATGAAAAACCTCTTCGGCCAGCCGGTCCGCCTGATGGAGATGCAGAGCGAGGCCGGCGCCTGCGGCGCCATGCACGGCTCTCTGGAGGCCGGCGCCCTGACCACCAGCTACACCGCCTCCCAGGGCCTGATGCTGATGGTGCCGCCGCTGTACCGCATCTCCGGCCAGCTGCTGCCGGGCGTCATCCACGTGGCCGCCCGGACGGTGGGCACCAGCGCCTTCTCCATCTTCGGCGACCACTCCGACGTCATGGCCTGCCGCCAGACCGGCTTCGCCCAGCTGGCCTCCGCCTGCGTGCAGGAGTGCATGGACCTGGCGGCGGTGGCCCATCTGGCCGCCATCAAAAGCCGGGTGCCCTTCATGCACTTCTTCGACGGCTTCCGCACCAGCCACGAGATCCAGAAGATCGACGTGCTGAACTATGAGGACCTGCGGGGCATGCTGGACACCGAGGCCCTGGCCCGCTTCCGGGCCAACGCCCTGAACAGCGAGCATCCCCTCATGCGCTCCACCGTCATCAACCCGGACACCGCCTTCCAGCTGCGGGAGGCCGTGAACCCCTACTACGACGCCGTGCCCGGCATCGTGGAGGACTACATGGCCCAAATGAGCGCCCTGACGGGCCGGGACTACAAACTCTTCAACTACTACGGCGACCCGGAGGCGGAGCACGTCGTCGTCGCCATGGGCAGCGTGTCCGGCTGCTTGCAGGAGGTCGTGAAGTACCTGAATGCCCAGGGCCGCAAGGTGGGCTTTTTGCAGGTGCGGCTGTACCGCCCCTTCAGCGCGGAGCACTTCCTCAAGGCCCTGCCGGAGAGCTGCAAGACCCTGACCGTGCTGGACCGCACCAAGGAGCCCGGCGCCAACGGCGAGCCGCTGTATGAAGACGTCTGCTCCGTGCTGCTCCACGGTGGGCGGCACCTGACGGTGCTGGGCGGGCGCTACGGCCTCTCCAGCAAGGACACCACCCCTGCCCAGATGATCGCCGTCTACGACAACATGGCGGGCGAACAGAAGAACCACTTCACCGTGGGCATCACCGACGATGTGACCTTCCTCTCCCTGCCCATTGGGGAGAACGTGGTCACCGCCGACCAGCGCACCATCAGCTGCAAGTTCTGGGGCCTGGGCGGCGACGGCACCGTGGGCGCCAACAAGAACTCCATCAAGATCATCGGCGACAACACCGAGCAGTATGTCCAGGCCTACTTTGAATACGACACCAAGAAGTCCGGCGGCGTCA
>JAUNGH010000142.1 GCA_030524605.1 Oscillospiraceae bacterium
ATGTAAAATCGCTTATTTAATTTACAACATTAGGTAAATTTGAATGAAAATAGGGGTAATCGGCCCTGAAACCACTGTGGAAATCATCAAAAAAGTCGTTGAGCGGGACATACCGGACGTGCAGATTGCCTATTGCTGCACGGAATTCTATGAAGAATCCGGAGCCCTGGCGGAAACTTTGCAGAAAAGGCGGGACATCGACGCGATCTTGTTCTCTGGCCCCACCAATTACGCCTATGCCCTCCACAGGGTGTTCCCCTCCATCCCCTGGACCTATCTGCCCCACAGCCGCACGGCGGCGCTGCGGGCTTTTCTGGAAGCGATTGCCATCCACGGCAGCGACCTCAGCGCCATCAGTGTGGACCGCTACGATCCAAAATTTCTGGAGGAGACCCTGGACATTGCCGGGATCAGGGGAGCGAAATTCTATCAGGCTCCATACAGTCCCGAGGAGATCGCTTTCGAAAAGAAGCTCCAGGATTTCCACCGGGACTGCTACCGCCGTGGGCTGGTCAACATCTGCTTCACCAGCATGGAGCACATCCGGGAGCCCCTGCTGGCCGAGGGGATCCCCTGCGTCCGCACCTTTCCGGCGGAGGAGACCATCCGCGAGCAGATCTACCATTTGCAGATTCAGGACTTTGTGTCTCAGGAGAACCAGGGGAAACTGGCGATCATCGCCATACGCTTCGACTATATCTTTGACGACGAGAAGGATCTGTTCATCCGCGAGTGGGAAAAGATGCAGTATCAAAACGAGTTCAAGGAGAAGATTTACGCCGTGGCACAGCGGATGGAGGCCGCCGTGTTCGAAAACAGCATGGACCAGTTCTCCATCGTGACCACCCGCAGCATGCTGATGAACGGCTTCCTGAAGACCGGCGAGCATGGAAACCTCATGCAGTTCGGCCAGCGCGGACCGGCCTACAAGGTCTGGGTGGGCATGGGTGTCGGCAATACCATGCTGGAGGCCAAGTCCCGCTCTGCCATGGCCATTAACCACGCCATTGCGGACCGGTCCGGCAGCTCCTATCTGGTGGAGGACGAGAACCGGGTCACCGCCTCCATCGGGTTCGGCAGCATTGAGGACCGCAGCCTTGCCTATTTCGCCCGGCGGATCGGCGCCAGCCCCGCCACGCTGGAGCGGCTGCGGCAGGTCCTGCGGGACGGAGACACCATGACCTCCGAGGAGTTGGCCGCGCGCCTGGGGATCACCGCCCGCAGCGCCAACCGGATCATCGCCCGGCTGGAGGACGCGGGCTGCATCACCACGGTGGGAAAGCGCTCTGCAGGCAAGGGGCGGCCCGCCCGGGTCATCAAGATCACCCTTCCGGCCAGGCTGGCACAGGCATGAGCAACGGCAGCCCCCAGACAGGCTGTCCGTTCCCCGCTTTCCATATGGCCGATCCTGACCCGCACGCGGAAATCAACAGAAAAAATCAGCACCGGACGGAGAATCCCTCCGTCCGGTGCTGATTTTCGCTTTTTTCTGATAGCTTCCCACACATGCCGAAAATTCGGCCTTTAAGGGCCGTCTGCCGAACCGGCTTCATTTTGTTCTCCCTTGCGGGAGCATCGTATGGGAGCCGCTTTCTCAGTGCTGGTCCGTCACCACCGTCTCCGGCGGCCGGTCCATCTGCCAGGGGTCATTCAGCAGGTTGTGGAGATACCGCATGGCGGACGCAAAGTAAAACCCGTCCACAATGCGCTCGTCGGTGACAAAATTGCAGTCCATGTACTTCCGCCGGACCACGGTGCCGTCCCGCAGGGTCTCAAACACCCGCCGCTTCTTGCCGAAGGAGCAGAACACCGGCACGTTGCCGAAGTCATACAGATGGTGGTAGATGGGCGGGATGCCCAGAGATGCCATGGACGTGATGTACAGCGACCCGTGGAAGGGCGACAGCTTGGTCAAAAACCGGGGCAGCAGGCCGAAGTAATCCATGGCCTGAAGCAGAAACACGAAGAACTTCAGCAGCAGGCCGGGGATCAGGTTGAAGGCTCCGGCCAGCTTGTCAAAGCCGGTGTCCGCCGGGGCGTTCTTGACCTCCTGCACCTTGGCGTTGAAGCGTCCGTAGACCACCTCCGCCGTGTCGGCGGGGTCGAAGGTGACCTTGATGACGGTGTCCGGCGAATCCGTGGACATCTCCTTTTTGATGGTCATGTTGACCTCGATCTCCCGGTCCCGGGTGAAGATCTTCTGCCCCGCGATGAAGCGGTTCAGCCCCGGATACCGGGCGCAGACCCAGACGTAGGCCGCCAGCAGGACGTGCAGCACGCCGAAGTTCTTCATCCCGGCCTTCCGCTTCTCCACGATGTACCGCTCCATCTCCGTCATCTCAATGTGGTCCTCGATGAAGTTCTGGGAGGTGTTGCGGGTCTTCATGATATAGGGAGAGACGGCGAAGATGGGCGACAGGCTCCGCAGGCGGCGGCCGTCGTTCCGGTCGCCGAAGCGGCGCACAGGCTCCCCCTCCTTCAGCGTCCGCTTTTTCATGGCCAAAGAGACACACAGCAGCGACGCCATGCAGCACAGCACGCTGACCTCCGGCAGCCAGTCGTGGACGGGCCAGCCGGTCTTTTGGGTGTCCTCCACAAAAATGTGGTACAGCAGGGGCAGGCTGAACAGCAGCCACAGCAGCTTCTGCGTCGGCACGCGGCCCGTCACCGTGGTGGTGTACAGCACTGCCACCAGGGCGTACAGACACAGGCAGAGCACCGTGTGGATCAGGGATGGAAAGGTCATTGCCTTGACTGCGAAAAACACGCAGCCCAGCCACACCGGGATGGCGGAACGGTACAGCCGGTCCCGCCCGTCCCGGAATAGAATGATCGGGAAGATCACGTTTGCCGCCAGGGGCAGCGCCACCTGGAGCCAGAATACGGCGCCGGAGAGCGCCTGCTCCCCGCAGGCCCACACGATGCGGACGACGCCGGAGCAGACCATGAACAGGGCCGACAGGATCACCGGTGCACTGATCCGGGGCAGCCAATAAACGGTTTTTGTTTTCATAACATCCTCATTCTGTTTGATTCGGGGTCCCCGTCGGATCCCGTGAAGAAACGGCGCGCCGTCTGCAGACCGCGCGCCGCTTCCATAGACTTATCCTTTAACGGTCCCGTCGGCGTTGAACAGCGGCAGCGGAGCCAGGAACTTGATGTCGTCCCGGTTCTGGGCGTCGCCCTCCGCCAGGACCGCCACCCGTCCGGCCACGGTGCCTCCCGCCAGCTTCACCAGTTCCTCCATAGCGTGAAGAGAGCCGCCGGTGGAGATCACGTCGTCCATCAGCAGGATGCGCTTGCCGCAAATCAGCTCCGCGTCGTCCCGTCCCAGATACAGCCTCTGCGTGCCGGCGGTGGTGATGGAGTGGTCCTCCACATGGATGGGATCGGGCATATAGGCCTTGGGGCCCTTGCGGGCGATAAAATACTTCCCGGCGCCGGACTGGCGGGCCATCTCATGGATCAGGGGGATGCTCTTGGCCTCGGCGGTGAACAGGTAATCATAGCTGCCTTCCGGAACCAGCTTCAAAAGCTCCCGGGCGCAGGCCACGGTCAGCTCCGCGTCGCCAAAGCAGATGAACGCGCCGATGTACAGGTCGTCCGTGACCCTGCAGATAGGCAGCTGCCGCTCCAGCCCCGCGATGCGCATGGAATATGTCAACATACGATATGCCTCCCTCAAAAAAATACACGCACAGAGAAAACTTACCGAAAATATTATACATTTTATTGCCGGAAAGTCAATAAGACAGCCCGTCTTTGCCCGCTCAAATCCCGTGAGTTTTTCGTGTCTCGTCGAAGTGCACAAAATACCTCTCTTTTTTTCTGGGGTATCAAAAAAAAGATTGGCCCGCATTCGAAAATGGAGCCTTGTTTCTTTCGTCCATAAGTGCTAAACTGAAGCTAGAAAATTTAACATATTTTTAGATATGTTAAACAAGTATGTATTTTTAAGGAGGATGCCTGATGAACGCGTATCTTGCCAGTGTTATTGAGAACGTGAAAACCAAGCATGCCAATGAGCCGGAATTTGTTCAGACCGTGGAGGAGGTCTTCTCCTCCCTGGAGCCGGTGATCGAAAAGCACCCCGAATACGAGAAGGCGGACCTGCTGAACCGCATGGTGGAGCCGGAGCGGACGTTTTCCTTCCGCGTGACCTGGATGGCAGACGACGGCACCTGGCACACCAATACCGGCTACCGCACCCAGTTCAACGGCGCCATCGGCCCCTACAAGGGCGGCCTGCGCTTCCAGAAGGACGTGAATCTGAGCATCGTCAAGTTTCTGGCCTTTGAACAGACCTTCAAAAACGCCCTGACCGGCCTGCCCATCGGCAGCGGCAAGGGCGGCGCGGACTTCGATCCCACCGGCAAGTCCGAGGCGGAGATCATGCGCTTCTGCCAGTCCTTCATGACGGCGCTGCACCGCTTCATCGGCCCCGATGTGGACGTGCCCGCCGGCGACATGGGCGTGGGCACCCGGGAGATCAGCTTCCTGTTCGGTCAGTACCGCCGCCTGCGGGGCGCCTGGGAAAACGGCGTCCTGACCGGCAAGGACTTCGCCTCCGGCGGCTCCCTGGTGCGGCCCGAGGCCACCGGCTTCGGCGCGGTATACTATCTGGAGAACGTGCTGGCCCACGAGGGCGAGACCATCCAGGGCAAGACCATCGCCTGCTCGGGCTTCGGCAATGTGACGTGGGGCATCTGCAAGAAGGCCACCCAGCTGGGGGCCAAGGTTGTCACCCTGTCCGGCCCGGACGGCTATGTCTACGATCCCGACGGCGTGACCACCGACGAGAAGATCGCCTATCTGGTGGAGATGCGGGCCTCCGGCCGGAACAAGGTGCAGGATTACGCGGACAAGTTCGGCGTGGAGTTCCACCCCGGCGAAAAGCCCTGGGGCGTGAAGGTGGATGTGGTGATGCCCTCCGCCATGCAGAACGACGTACATCCGGAGCACGCGAAGCAGATCGCCGCCAACGGCGTGAAGTACTACATCGAGGTCGCCAACATGCCCACCACCAACGACGCGCTGAAGTTCCTGATGGAGCAGCCCGGCGTCATCGTGGCCCCCTCCAAGGCCGTCAACGCCGGCGGCGTCGCCACCTCCGCCTTGGAGATGGCCCAGAACAGCGAGCGTTTGGTCTGGACCGAGGAAGAGGTGGACCAGCGGCTGCGGCAGATCATGAACAACATCTATGAGATGAGCGTCAAGGCGGCTGAGGAGTACGGTCTGGGTTACAACCTGGTGGCCGGCGCCAATATCGCGGGCTTCCTGCGGGTGGCCAGCGCCATGATGGCACAGGGTATTTTCTAAGGCTTTTCCGAAATCCCGATTTACCGTTTCATAAAGCAGCCCCGGCAGGGATTCCTGCCGGGGCTGCTTTCGCTCCTGTTCATCCGCAGATCATCAATCCCCGATCACCGCGCCGCCGGGCAGTTCCCTGGCCCCGGCGGGGCCGGACTGCGCATCCTCCCGGGAAGCCTGGGCCGTTACAGACGGCTCAGCCTGCGGCTCCACCGGGAACTGCGCGGGCCGGGCGGACTCCGGCATCTCCCCGGCGGCCTCGAAGACCTCCGCCGCCGTCTCCGGCGGCCTGTCCGCGTTGGGCGCGTTTTCCCGCAGGTAGTCCATCACTTCGTCCAGGGTCTTGGCATCCGCGATAGCGGCGTATACATCCCTCTCAAACGACAGCCCATCCCCGGTATCCAGGAACAGGAAGCGGATGCCCTCGTCAAAATACAGCTCCGCCAAATCCGCGTAGCAGAAATAATCTTCCCCGCTGTTCCACCCGGTGTCTGCCGTGGCGATATAGGGCATGAAAACGGCGTCGCTG
>JAUNGH010000143.1 GCA_030524605.1 Oscillospiraceae bacterium
TACAGCAATGGCTACAGGAATTGTTACGGCTATCGTTACAGCACCAGGAAGGGCTATGGCGATGGCCATGGCAATGGAACCAGCCGCGGGCGGCCTGCCGCCTGGCGGGAGACACCCTGAAAAACCCGGCGGAAACGCCCCAATGAAAGAAAAGTGAGGTGCCTGACATGCAAGAACTGGAAAAGCAGTTTCACATCCACTGCGTCCCCGGCGACGTGGGGCGCTACTGCATCCTGCCCGGCGACCCGGGCCGGGTGCCCGCCATCGCCGCGCTGTTTGACGACGCCCATCCCGTGGCCCAGAACCGGGAGTTCAACGTCTGGACCGGGACCCTGCTGGGGGAGAAGGTGACGGCCTGCTCTACCGGCATCGGCGGCCCCTCCGCCGCCATCGCCATGGAGGAGCTGCACAAGTGCGGCGCGGACACCTTCCTGCGCACCGGCACCTGCGGCGGCATCGACCTCAGCGTCCAGTCCGGCGACATCGTGGTGGCCACCGGCGCCATCCGGTACGAGCACACCAGCCTGGAGTACGCCCCCATCGAGTTCCCGGCGGTGCCGGACCTGGAGGTGACGAACTGCATGGTGCAGGCGGCGAAGGCTCTGGGCCTGCTCGTACATACCGGCGTGGTCCAGTGCAAGGACAGCTTTTACGGCCAGCACAGTCCCGAGGCGTCCCCGGTCTCCTATGAGCTGCGGGCCAGGTGGGAGAGCTGGAAGCGCCTGGGGGTCAAGGCCAGCGAGATGGAGTCCGCCGCCCTGTTTGTGGTTTCGGCGGCCCTGGGCTGCCGCTGCGGCTCCTGCTTCCACGTCATCTGGAACCAGGAGCGGGAGGCCGCGAAACTGGACCAGAAGATGAGCGAGGACACCAGCGCCGCCGTCCGGGTGGCGGTGGAGGCATTGAAGCTGCTGATCGAAGCGGATCGGCGGAAGTGAAAATCATGAAAAGCGCCCTGGAGGCAGACGCCCTCCGGGGCGTTTTTGCGCGCCGGCAGCTGGCCGCTGCGCAAAAATCTGCAAAAGGATATTGACAAGTAAACTTGGTATATGGTATATTCTGCTTGCAAAGTTAACTTGGCTAAATAAACAGAAAACTTGGCGGAAGGAGCAGCTATGGATAAAAACGAGATTCTGGCCCGCAGCCGGGCGGAAAAGCGGGACGAGGGCGAGGCCTATGTGGCGGACAGGGGGCGGAGGGCCGGCGTGGTGGGCTTCTGCGCGGTCACGGTGGTCATCCTGGTGTTCAACCTCATCATGGACCAGAACAACTATGTGCCGCTGGCCATGTTCTGGGCCTATATGGCGGCAGAGGGCTGGGGCAAGTACCGGGCCTCCCGGGCTAAGGGCCACCTGTGGGTGGTGGTATTCGGCGCCGTGGGCGCCCTGTGCTGGCTGGCGTGTCATGTTCTGACAGTGGTCAAGGCTGCGGTGTAAGGAGGGCGTCTATGGAACGGGAAGAGATTTTGCGCAAAAGCAGGGCGGAGAACAAAAACCAGGACGAGCGGGAGCGAACGGTGCGGATCGAGGGTGAGTCCTTCAGCCTGATCTTCGTCTTTCTCATGGGCGTGCTGCTGATGGTCTGGAAGCGGGCCCACGGACTGCCGGCGGCGGATGTGCTGGCCATGTTCTGGGTCTCCTGCGCCGCCGGCCGGCTGTACCGTCTGACCAAGCGGCGGAGCGTCTCGGATATCGTGACGCTGCTGATATCCCTTGCATTTCTGGCCTGGAATCTGGTACAATTTTTTCAACAGGGATGACGCCATGGAGAGAAGGAGCCTGACATGCTTTCTGATCCTCACCCTGCCGGCGGCGGTGCTCCGGCTGGGCATGGGGTGGATGGCCCTCTCCCGGATATGGAGGATGTAAAATGGATGACCAGCTGGTGTTGAAAAACCGCGTGAAGGTAGCCAGGGCGGAGAAAAATTTGTCCCAGGCCCAGCTGGCGGAGTTGGTGGGCGTCTCCCGGAACACCATCAGTTCCATCGAGACGGGGCAGTTCAGCCCCACGGCCAAGCTGGCGCTGGTGCTGTGCGTGGCGCTGGACAAAAAGTTTGAGGACCTGTTTTACTTCGACTGAAAACAACCGCCGCTTCCGAAGGGAAGCGGCGGTTGTTTCAATCGTCGGTGCGGATGCCCCGCTGGATATCCCGGATATCGTAAGGAGAGGTCTGATACACGCAGTAGTTCAGCCAGTTGCCGTACAGCAGGTGGGCGCAGCTGCGCCAGTTTACCCAGGGCTTTTTGGCGGGGTCGTCCCCCGGGAAATAGTGCCGGGGCACCTGGATGTCCACCCCGGCGGCCAGATCCCGCATATACTCCCGGTACAGCGTGTCCCGGTCGTACTCCGCGTGGCCCATCAAAAACACCTGGCGGCCCTGGGCGGTCTTGACGGCATAGACCCCCGCCTCCGGGGAGGCGGCCAGGATCTTCAGCTCCGGTACGGCCTCGATGTCCGCCCGGTCCACCGTGGTGTTCCGGGAGTGGGGGACCCAGAAGTGGTCGTCAAAGCCCCGGAAGAGGATGAAATTGGGGTCCTCCACCGTGTGCTCGAAGACGCCGAAGAGCTTGTGGGAAAGCTTCCGCTTGGGGATGCCGTAGTGGTAGTACAGCCCCGCCTGGGCGCCCCAGCAGATGTGCAGGGTGGAGTGGACGTGGGTCTTGCTCCACTCCATGATCCCGCACAGCTCCGGCCAGTAGTCCACCTCCTCAAACTCCATCAGTTCTACCGGCGCGCCGGTAATGACCAGGCCGTCGAAGGTGCGGTCCCTCACCTCGTCAAAGGTCTTGTAAAAAGCCAGCATATGGGCCTGGGAGGTGTTTTTGGACACATGCCCGGCGGGGGCGATCAGCTCCAGCTCGATCTGCAAAGGCGTGTTGCCCAGCACCCGGGCCAGCTGGGTCTCCGTCTCCACCTTGGTGGGCATCAGGTTCAAAAGCAGGATGTGCAGGGGGCGGATGTCCTGGGTGATGGCCCGGGTCTCCGTCATGACAAAGATGTTCTCCGCCGTCAGGATGTTGGTGGCGGGCAGCTGGTTGGGGATCTTGATGGGCATCAGTCAACAGCCTCCAATGCTTGCGCGATGTCGTCGATCAGGTCCTGCTTGTTCTCAAGGCCGCAGGAGAGGCGGACCAGATCGGGGGTGATGCCGGCGGCCGCCAGCTCGGCGTCGTTCATCTGGCGGTGGGTGGCGCTGGCGGGGTGGAGACAGCAGGTGCGGGCGTCGGCCACGTGGGTCTCGATGGCTGCCAGCTTCAGGTGCTTCATAAAGGTCTCCGCCGCGGCCCGGCCCCCCCGGAAGCCGAAGGACACCACGCCGCAGGTGCCGCCGGGCATGTACTTTTGGGCCAGGGCGTAATACCTGTCGTCCTCCAGACCGGGATAGGTGACAAAGGAGATCTTGGGATGGCCCTTCAGATAGCGCGCCACCGCCAGGCCGTTTTCACAGTGGCGGGGCATGCGGACGTGAAGGCTCTCCAGCCCCAGGTTCAGCAAAAAGGCGTTCTGGGGGGACTGGATGGAGCCGAAGTCCCGCATCAGCTGAGCGGTACACTTGGTGATGAAGGCGCCGCCCAGGCCGAACTTCTCGGCATAGGTGATGCCGTGGTAGCTGTCGTCGGGGGTGGTGAGGCCCGGGAATTTGTCGGCGTGGGCCCACCAGTCGAACCTGCCGCTGTCCACGATGGCGCCGCCCACGGCGGCGCCGTGGCCGTCCATGTACTTGGTGGTGGAGTGGGTGACGATGTCGCAGCCCCACTCGATGGGGCGGCAGTTCACCGGGGTGGCGAAGGTGTTGTCCATGATGAGAGGCACGCCGTGGGCGTGGGCAGCCCTGGCGAACTTCTCGATGTCCAGCACCGTCAGGGCGGGGTTGGCGATGGTCTCGCCGAAGACGGCCTTGGTGTTGGGCCGGAAGGCGGCCTCCAACTCCTCCCGGGAGCAGTCGGGATCCACAAAGGTGAAGTCGATGCCCATCTTCCGCATGGTGACGTGGAACAGGTTGTAGGTGCCGCCGTAGATGGTGGAGGAGGCCACCACATGGTCGCCGCAGCCCGCGATGTTGAAAATGGCATAGAAGTTGGCGGCCTGGCCGGAGGAGGTCAGCATGGCGGCGGTGCCGCCCTCCAGCTGGGCGATCTTGGCGGCCACATAGTCGTTGGTGGGGTTCTGGAGGCGGGTGTAGAAATACCCGCTGGCCTCCAGGTCAAAGAGCTTGCCCATGTCCTCGGAGGTTGCGTATTTGAAGGTGGTGGACTGATAGATGGGGATCTGGCGGGGCTCGCCGTTGCCGGGGGTGTAGCCCCCCTGGACGCATTGGGTCTCGATGCGATAGTCGCTCATGGTGTTGTCTCCTTTCAGTCGATAGGACGAAAAAACGGCTTTCGTCCCAAAGGTTTGTCTTTGAGACGAAAGCCGGTTGATGACTTCCGCGGTACCACTCAAATTGCGCGGGCCTCACGGCCGGGCGCCTCTTTTGGGGTCCAGCAACCCCTTCGCTCTGACGCGGCGTACACGGAGAGGCCCTACCGGCGGCGCGCCGCCCTCGAACCCTCGGCTCAGGAGCCATAGGACCTGGAGACCCTTGCCGCCGGCTTCCACCGCCCGCCGGCTCTCTGGGGGCGCCTGTCTCCGTCCCTCTCCATCATTGCTTTAAACCGTATTATAGTGGCATGTTTTCCGTTTGTCAACCGCGGTTTTCCACGATGTGGACGTTCAGATGGTCATAGGTCATCTCCACGCCGTACTCCGCGAAGGCGGCCCGCAGGTGCTCCCCCAGGGCGTAGTGGACGTCCCAATAGACGTCTGTGGCCGCCCAGCAGTACACCGTGTACTCAATGGAACTCTGCCCGTAGCTGGTGAGCCGGATGGCGGGGGCGGGATCGGCCAGGATGTTCTCCGTCATGTCCAGGGCCTTCTGGCAGGCGGCCTTCACCGTCTCCGTGGGGGCGTCGTAGGAGGCGGTGACCACCTGCTTCACCCGGCGGCGGCCCAGGGCGGTGTAGTTGGTCACCTGGGAGTCCGCCAGGGACTTGTTGGGCAGCATCACCAGAAGGCCGTCCGCCGTCACCAGCTTGGTGTGGTTCAGGGTGATCTCCTCCACCGTGCCGGCGGTGCCGGACACCTCGATGTAGTCCCCGATCATAAAGGGGTGGGAGGAGAGGATCACCAGCCCCCCGGCCACGTTGGACAATACGTCCTCCGCCGCCAGCGTGACGCCCAGGGACGCCACCGACAGCAGCGCCACCAGGGAGGTCATGTCGATGCCCAGGCTCCCCACCACGATGATGGCGGTGATCAGGTACAGCAGCAGCTTGGCGCCGGAGAGCACATACTTCTGCACCCGGCCGTCCAGCCTGGACTTTGCCAGCAGCCTGCGGATCAGCTTCATCAGCACCCGGACGGCGATCAGGCAGGCCAGCAGGGTGAGAATGGCCGTCAGGACATCCCCCAGGGAGATGGAGCCGACGGAGCGCTTCAGCAGCTCGTTGAGATCGGGCATATCAAAACTCCTTTTCCGCGCAGATGAAATACAGGGAAATCATAGCCGAAACCGGGAAAAAAGTCAATCATTCCGGACAAAACCGGGAAAACAGGTTGCCACGCCCGCCCTCCGGCTGATATAATGAGACATCACAACAGAAAAACACGGAGGATGCGCGCTATGGACCAGAATACCAACCGGCGGGGCAGCGGCCTTGCCCTGCTGCCCTTTTTGATCTTCATCGTCATTTACCTGGGGGCGGGGCTGTGGCTCCAGGCCCGGGGGGAGGAGATGGCCTTCTACCAGTTCCCCTCCGTCACAGCCATGTTCATCGCCGTGCTGGCGGCCTTCTGCA
>JAUNGH010000144.1 GCA_030524605.1 Oscillospiraceae bacterium
AGTCGTGGAACTTGTCCCGGTAGAACTTGTTGTACTCCTCCGGCTTCACGCTGGATTTCCGCCGCTGCCAGATGGGCACCATGGAGTTCAGGGTCTCGATCTCCTGATAGGTCTCATACTCCGGCTTGTCGTCGGGGCAGCCCTCCTTTTTTCGGGTCTTGCTGACCTCCATGCGGATGGGGAAGCGGATATAGTCGGAGTATTTCCGCACCAGCTCCTGGATGCGCCAGGACTCCAGGAATTCGCCGTACTTCTCGTCGTCGGTGTCGGGCTTGATGTGCATGATGATGTCGGTGCCCGCCGTATCTTTTTCACACTCCGTGATGGTGTAGCCGTCCGCGCCGGAGGACTGCCACATGTAAGCGGTGTCGCCGCCGTATTTCTTCGTCACCACCGTGATGTGGTCGGACACCATGAAGGCGGAGTAGAAGCCCACGCCGAACTGGCCGATGACGTCGGTGTTCTTGGCGTCGTCCCCCACCTCCTGCTTGAATTTGTAGGAGCCGGAGGAGGCGATAACGCCCAGATTGTTCTCCAGGTCCGCCTTGTCCATGCCGATGCCGTTGTCGGACACCGTCAGCAGGCGGCCGTTTCTGTCTACCTTCAGCTCGATTTTGAAGTCCTTCCGGTTCAGGCCCACGGAGTCGTCGGTCAGCGCCTGGTAGCACAGCTTGTCGCAGGCGTCGCTGGCGTTGGAGATGATCTCCCGCAGAAAGATCTCCTTGTGGGTGTAGATGGAGTTGACCATCAGGTCCAGCAGCCGTTTGGATTCCGCCTTGAATTGTTTCTTTGCCATGGATGGTTACACTTCCTTCATTTTATTTTTTTACAACATGTAAATATAGCATACCAGTTTCCGGAAATAAATGACCATTTTGTAAATTTCAACGCCAGACGGTTGTCTGGCGGCGGATTTGCGAGTAAAATATATAAAAACCAGATACGGCACGCGGATGCCGGAAAAGGGGCACGGATATATGAGCATTTTCCGAAGGATTGGAAACGCATTGGCCCGGTTCATGTATGGCCGCAACGGCATGGACCAGCTGAACCGGATGCTGTTCTGGGTCTACCTGGCGGTGTTTCTGGCGCAGGTGATCCTGACGGCGCTGCTGAAGAGCAGCCTGCTGGCAATGATCTGCGATGTTTTGCTGTGGGCGCTGCTGATCCTGATTTTCTTCCGCATGTTTTCCAAGAATCTGCCCAAGCGTCGGGCGGAAAACCAGAAGTGGGTGAACTGGTGGTGGGGCGTCAGGAACCGCCAGGCGGGCGCGAAAGCACGCCATGCGGACAAGGAGCACAAGTATTTCACCTGCAAAAGCTGCAAGGCCATCTGCCGGGTGCCGGTGGGGAAGGGAAAGATCATCATCACCTGTCCCAAGTGCGGCGCGGAGATCAGAGCGAAAACATGACCCGCAGGGACGCGTACCGGCGCGTCCCCGCTTTTTTTCAAAACGACAGGGGGCGACGTTATGAACATCAGGTTCGCTGCAGAGGGCGACAGCGCGGCGCTGCTGCGCATTTACGGGCAGTATATCGACACGCCCATCACCTTTGAATACACACTGCCCACGGAGGCGGAATTTGCCCGGCGCATCCGGGACATCACCGCCGTCTATCCCTACCTGGTGTGCGAGGAGGACGGACGCATCGTGGGGTATGCCTATGCCCACCGCCAGGCAGAGCGGGCGGCTTACCAGTGGAACGCGGAGCTGTCCGTGTACCTGGATAAAGAGCACACCGGCCGGGGCCTGGGAAAGCGCCTGTACGGCATGCTGATGGACCTGCTGCGGCTCCAGGGGATCCGCACGGTCTACGCCCTGGTGACGGTTCCCAATGAGAAGAGCGAGGGGCTGCACCGCCGCCTGGGCTTCCGCCATATGGGGACCCAGCGGGGCACCGGCTACAAAAACGGCGCGTGGCGGGACGTCGCGTGGTTTGAAAAGGCCATTGCGCCTCACAGTGGGGATCCGGCCCCGCTGCTGTGTTTGGGACAGATGCCGGCGGAGCGGATCGCGGATATTTTAAAGGGGGAAGCAGCGGATCTATAAAAAGAGAGCGGAGCAGCTGCTCCGCTCTCTTTTTGCACGGCGTTTGAAACGATCAGCCCTTGCAGACGGGGACGATCCAGCCCTTGGTGTCGGGCAGCTTGCCCCACTGGATGCCGGTGAGGGTGTCGTACAGCTTCTGGGTCAGCTCGCCGATCTTGCCGCCGCTGATATCCACCTTGTCGCCCTTCCAGTCCAGCTCCTTGACGGGGGAGACGACGGCGGCGGTGCCGGTGCCGAAGACCTCCTCCAAGGTGCCCTCGTGGCCGGCCTTCATGATATCCTCGATGGCCAGCTTGCCCTCGATGACCTCATAGCCCCAGTCGCGCAGCAGCTCGATGATGGAGCGGCGGGTGACGCCGGGCAGCACGGTGCCCACGCAGGCGGCGGTGTAGATCTTGCCGGCGATCTTGAACATGATGTTCATGGCGCCGACCTCCTCGACATACTTCTTCTCCACGCCGTCCAGCCACAAAACCTGGGAGAAGCCCTTCTCCTCGGCCAGGGCGCCGGCCTTGATGGAGGCGGCGTAGTTGCCGCCGCACTTGGTGAAGCCGGTCAGGCCGGGAGCGGCACGGATATACTCGTCCTCCACGTAAATGCGGATGGGGTCGAGCCCCTCGGCATAGTAGGCGCCGGAGGGAGAGCAGATGACGCAGAAGGTGTACGTCTTGCTGGCATGGACGCCCATGCCCACGTCGGTGGCGATGACGAAGGGGCGGATGTACAGGGAGGAGCCCTCGGTATAGGGCACCCAGTCCTTCTCGACCTCCACCAGGGTCTTGACGGCCTGGACAAAGTCATCCACAGGGATCAGGGGGATGCACATACGGTCGGAGGAATCCTGCATCCGCTTGCCGTTGCAGTCGGGGCGGAACAGCTGAATGGTATTGTCCGCGGTGCGGTAGGCCTTCAGGCCCTCAAACAGTTCCTGGGCATAGTGGAACACCACGCAGGCGGGATCCAGATGGAAGGGCTCATAGGGGACGACGCGGGGGTCGTGCCAGCCTTGCTCCGGATCATAGTCCATCAGGAACATATGGTCGGTGAAGATCTTGCCGAAGCCGAGCTTGCTCTCGTCGGCGGGTCTTTCCTTGGGAGCGGTGGTTTTGATGATCTTGATATCCAGCATGTTGAACTCTCCTTCTAAAAATGATTTTGGAGTGAAAGATAAAACAAAAGACCTCCGCGCAGTCCCGCCCGCGGCGGAAAAGGCGAAAGTCACACTTCCGTGGCGTGTCCTGCACGTTTGCCGGCCGACAGATTCGCCATCTCTATATCTTTTATACGCTGATAGCGTGGTAAAGTCAAGCGGCAAAATACACAGAAAGGACGGACCGCCGGGGGGAGAGAGACGGCGGACCGGCAAAAAGGAAACTTTTCGATAACGGGAAGGAGGATAGCTGCGAAAGGAACCCAGGAGGGGTTCCTTTCGCTTTCAATCCAAGCTTTTCCGAATTCCGGAATTCGGAAAAGCTTGCGCAGCCTGCCGAAAAGAATTTTCGGCAGGCTGCGGCGGACCGGCAAAAGCTGCCGGCCCGCCACGTGTTTTGGCAGGGAGGATACGGGTCACTGGACGCAGGCCATGCCGCGCCGGAAGGCTTCGATGTTCAGGGGGATGAACTTGGCCTTGGGGCCGGCGAACATCTCCTGAATCATCCGCTCGATGGTCTCGGGCTTCAAAAGCTTGGTGGCCGCCACATAGGCGCCCAGCATGACCATGTTGCCGACCTTGGGATTGCCCACCTCCTCGGCGATCTTTGCGCAGGGGATGTAATAGGCCGTCAGGTCCGGGCGCTGCACCTTGTCGGTGACGACGTCGCAGTTGACGAACACCGTGCCGCCGGGCTGTACGCCCTCCTCAAATTTCGCCAGGGAGGGCTCGTTCAGGGCGATCAGCTCCGTGGGATGGGCAAACACGGGGGAGCCCACGGGCTTGTCGGACAGGACCACGGAGCAGTTGGCGGTGCCGCCCCGCATCTCAGGGCCGTAGGAGGGGGCCCAGGTGACGTTCAGGCCCTCGTCCATACCGGCCTCCGCCAGATTTTTGCCGATGGCGAGACCGCCCTGACCGCCGAAACCGGAAATGATGATCTCTTTTTTCATCTTATTTCACCTCCATGCTGCTGTCCTTGATGACGCCCAGGGGGTAGTAGGGGATCATGTTGTCCTTCAGCCACTGGACGGATTTCAGCGGCGTCATGCCCCAGTTGGTGGGGCAGGTGGACAGGACCTCAATAAAGGTGAAGCCCTCCCGGTTCATCTGCTTTTCAAACGCCTTCTTGATGGCCCGCTTGGCCTTGTTGATGTTGGCGATGTCGGTGACACAGACCCGCTCGGCGTAAGCGCAGCCGTCCAGCGTGGCCAGCATCTCCGCCACGCGGATGGGCATGCCTGCCTGCTCTGCGGTGCGGCCGGACTGGCAGGTGGTGGCCCGCTGGCCGATCAGGGTGGTGGGGGCCATCTGGCCGCCGGTCATGCCGTAGATGGCGTTGTTGACAAAGATGGTGGTGAACTTCTCTCCGCGCATGGCGGCGTGGACGATCTCCGCCGCGCCGATGGAGGCCAGGTCGCCGTCCCCCTGATAGGTGAACACGGCCTGGTTGGGGTGGGTGCGCTTGATGCCGGTGGCCACGGCGGGGGCGCGGCCGTGGGCGGCCTCCATCATGTCACAGGAAAAATACTTGTAGGCAAACACGGAACAGCCCACAGGGCAGACGCCGATGGCGTCGTCCAGCAGGCCCAGCTCCACCAGGGACTCGGCCACCAGCTTATGGATAATGCCGTGGTTGCAGCCGGGGCAGTAATGCAGCTCGGCATCCGTCAGGCCCCGGGATTTCTCATATACGACCGCCATATCACTTGACCTCCTTCAAGGCCTTCCTGGCCGATTCGATCATATCTTCCACGGTGGGCATCACGCCGCCGGCGCGGCCCAGATAGCTGATGGGCTTCTGGCCCTCCACAGCCAGCCGGACATCGTCCAGCATCTGGCCGGTGGTACTCATCTCCACGTCCAGAACCGCCTTGACGTGGGCCTTGCCCGCCAGCGCGTGCAGCGCCTTCTCGGGGAAGGGCCACAGGGTGATGGGGCGGAACAATCCGGCCTTGATGCCCTCGGCCCTCAGGGTCTCCAGCGCGGTCAGCGCGATACGGGCGGGGGTGCCGTAGGCGGTGATGACGAGTTCCGCGTCCTCGCACTGGACCTCCTCCCAGCGGACCTCCTTCTTCTCCATCTCGGCGTACTTCACTGTCAGGCGGTCGTTGTGGTCGCTGCACTCCTCCGCGTCCAGGAAGATGGAGGTGATGGTGTTGTGGTGGTCGCGGCTCTTGCGGCCGTTGGCGGCCCAGTCCTTGGCGGGCAGGGCCCGCTTGGGGATGGGGCGCCACTCGATGGGTTCCATCATCTGGCCGATCAGGCCGTCGCAGACCACCATGACGGGGTTGCGGTACTGGTCGGCGATGTCAAAGGCCTCCTGCACGAAGTCCACGGTCTCCTGCACGTTGGAGGGGGCCAGGACCACGGTGCGGTAATCGCCGTTGCCGCCGCCGCGGGTGGCCTGGTAGTAATCGCCCTGGCCGGGCTGGATGGTGCCCAGGCCCGGGCCGCCGCGCATGCAGTTGATGATAACGGCGGGCAGCTCGGCACCCGCAAGATATGTAATGCCCTCCTGCTTCAGGCTGATGCCGGGGGAGGAGGAGGAGGTCATAGCCCGCATGCCGGCGCCTGCGGCGCCGTAGACCATGTTGATGGCGGCCACCTCAGACTCGGACTGGACGAACA
>JAUNGH010000145.1:0-2839 GCA_030524605.1 Oscillospiraceae bacterium
CATGGTTGTGATGTTCAGGGTCTCTGTGATGTTTTGCGCGCCGGAGCACTCCAGTGTGATATCCAGGTGTCCCATGACATCCTGGGACATATCCAGTGGGAACAGGGCAATGGTGCGGCCGGAATCCACCGCTTGCACAGCCAGCTGTTCCCGCTGGCTGAGGGTCTCCGACCCGGCGGGGGTCACAAACAGGGAGACGGCGTTGACCGTGTCGGTGGTCTTGTCCTGAAAGCTGACCGTCATGAGGACCTGACTGCCCGCCTCGAAATACAGCCAGCCGTCCCCCAGGTCGGGCCGGAGCGGGCGGCCGCCGGCGTCGAAGAAGGCGATGCCGGTGACGGACGGGGTGTCCTGGTCCGGCGCCGACCAGGCGGTTTGAGTGGCGCTGGGCGCTCCGGTGTCCTCCGCCGGTGTCTCCCCGGGCAGCAGCGCGGCCCCCAGAGCCAGCAGCGCCGCCAGCAAAAGACAGCCCAGGACCAGGGAGAGCGCCCTCCAGGGATTTTTGCCTGTGCCGGCGGGAACGGCTTCCGCTCCGGCGGTCAGGCCAATGCCCAATATCTGGGAAAGCGCCTGTAAATTTTCCAGACTGGGCTCCGAGATCCCCATCTCCCATTTGGAAACCGCCTGGCGGCTGACGCCGATCTCCTCCGCCAGCGTCTCCTGGGTCATCCCTTGGCGCTCCCGCGCCTCCCGGATCCGTTCGGGTCTGTTCATATGTCGTTCCTCCTTGCCGTGATGGCTCCATGATAGCAGGTTGCCCCGGTTGCGTCCACCAACTTTCCGCAACCGCCCGGTTGCGGCGGAAAAATCTTTGCCTGTCGGGCTTTTCCGATGGGCATGGATATGGTATAATCAGCCAGATAAACATGCAGTAGGGGAGCGGACTATGAAGCGGATGACACAACAGGCCCCGGCCAAGGTGAACCTGGCTCTGGATATCCTGGGCCGCAGACCGGACGGCTATCACGACATGCGGATGGTGATGCAGACCGTCTCGCTTTACGACACCGTGACCGTGGAGGAGACGGCGGCGGGCTTTGCCCTGCACACCACCGGCGGGGATTTTATCCCGGCGGGCAAAAAGACGCTGGAACAGCAGGCGGCGGAGGCGTTTTTCGCCGCTGCCGGCCGGCCTGCGCCCGGCCTGTCCGTGACGCTGGAAAAGCGGACGCCTGCCTACGCGGGCCTGGGCGGCGGCAGCGCCGACGTGGCGGCGCTGCTGCGCATCCTGCGGGATGCGTATTGCCCCGGCCTGTCCGGCGCGGAACTGGAGCGCATCGGTTTTGCCGTGGGCAGCGACATGCCCTTCTGCGTCCGGGGGGGCACGGCTCTGGCGGAGAGCCGGGGCGAGGTTCTGACGGACCTGCGGCCCCTGCCGGAGTGCTGGTTCGTCCTCTGCAAGCCGGATTTCGGCATCCCGACACCGTCGCTGTTTGCGCTGGTGGACGGAGGAGAGCTGAAGCACCGTCCGGACACCGGCGGTATGGCGGCGGCGCTGGAGGCCGGAGACCTGGAGGGCGTGGCGGCCCGGCTGGGGAATGTGTTTGAAGAAGTGCTGCCGCCTGCGTGCCACGAGGTGTTCGCCATCAAGCGCCGCCTGCTGGACCTGGGCGCCCTGAACGCCGTCATGAGCGGCTCCGGCCCCACGGTGTTCGGCATTTTCCGGCAGCGGCGGACCGCGGAACAGGCGGCGAAGGCGCTGAAAGAGGACTACGCCCAGACCTTCCTGGCGGAGCCGGTTAAAAAATTCTGATAGAATGGAATAAAATTGAAAATTTCCGTCCATGCTTTTTCCAAAGGCTGGAAAACGGCCTACATAGAAAAGAGGACGGAAATCAAATGAAAACTTCTGAAAGATCTGCAAATAAGCTGAAAGTGATGGAAATTGCCCTGCTGATCGGCCTGGCGGTGTTTCTGGCCTCCGGGGCGCTGGCCCTGCGGGCGCAGGACAATCTGGCGGACAAGGTGGTGCGGCTCCACGTGCTGGCAAACTCCGACTCCGGGGAGGACCAGGCGCTGAAGCTGCGGGTCCGGGACGTGGTGCTGGAGCGGGCCACGGAACTGCTGGAGCAGTCGGCGGACCGGCGGGAGGCCGAGGGCCTGCTGCGGGGGGATCTGCTGGAGCTGGAGCGCATCGCGGCGGAGGAGATCAAAGCCTGCGGCTACGACTACCCCGTCACCGCGGAGCTGACGAGCACGGAGTTTCCCACCAGGGAGTATGACGGCTTCACCCTGCCTGCCGGGAAGTATCTGGCCCTGCGCATCGTCATCGGCGAGGGCGGCGGGCAGAACTGGTGGTGCGTGGTGTTCCCGCCGCTGTGCACCGCCGCGTCGGCGGACGTGCCCGCCTCCGCGCTGGCGGCGGGGCTGAGCGAGGACGAGGTGGGCCTCATCACCGAGGAAAATCAGGGCTATGTGCTGAAATTCAAGGCCGTGGAGTGGTGGGAGCAGATCAGGGAGAGATGGGAGACGTGATGGGATGCGGATGCTGAATACCCTGTTTGCGGTGCGGGATCTGAAAAAATCCCTGGAATTTTATCAAAAAGTATTGGGAATGGAGATCGTGAACGACTTCGGGGCCAACGTGGTGCTGACCGGCGGGCTGGCGCTCCAGACCCTGGACAGCTGGGCGGGTTTCCTGGGAAAAGCGCCCGGGGATATCCGCTTTGGCGGGGACGATGCCGAGCTTTATTTTGAGACGGAGGATTTCGACGCGTTCTTAAAGACCCTGCAGGACTTCCCGAAGGCGGAGCCGGTGCATCCGCCGCTGGAACACCGCTGGGGCCAGCGGGCGGTGCGGCTGTACGACCCGGACCGGCACATCGTCGAGGTGGGGGAG
>JAUNGH010000145.1:2939-5807 GCA_030524605.1 Oscillospiraceae bacterium
GCGTGGAGCAGGGGGTTGAGGGCGGGCTCCATGTCGTCTGGCCGGGTGGCCCGCTGGGCGTAGACGTTGAACATCAGGAAGCTGTCGTACCCATTTGCCAGGGCGATGCGCTGGGCGGACTGGAGCGTCGGGTCCAGGGCGTCCGGCGCGGCGGTGGAGGGGTTGATGCCCACGCAGATCAGCGGCCTTTCGCCCCGGGTTCCCAGGATGTAGCGGTACTCGGAGTATGTATTGGGGACGTACAGCCAGCGGCTGACATCGTAGTCCGGCGAGGGCTGGAGCGCCGCCTCCAGCGCGGGCTCGAACAGCTCCAGCCGGACGGTATCGGTGGTTCCCTGGGGAATGTGGGGCATGGCGGTCCCTCCTGTTTCGACGTTTTTCTCAGGATAGCACAGACCCGGAAAAAAGGCAACCCGCCCGCCGGGGTTCATTTCAATTCGAACAGGGCCTGCTCGAAGTCCGCCACGAACCAACGGAGATTTGTGCGGCCCCGCTGCATGATCCGGTGCCCCTCCGCCTCCAGTTTCGCCTTTTGCGCCTCTGCGCCGCCGGGGTATTTGGGATTCAGCTCGCCGTCCGCCTTCAGGGTCCGCCAATAGGGCGTCGGATTCTCCGTCCGCTGCTCGCTGGCCCAGGCCGCGATGGACACGAAGATGCCTGCGGTGATGGGGTCGGTGAAGTCGGCGTGGTTTGATTTCGCCAAATACGCCCGCAGGGCGCCGACGGTGACCACCTTCCCGCAGGGCACGGTCTTCATCAGGGCGTCATAGGCGGCGGGCGGCGCGAAGAACATCTTCGTCCCGCCGTATTTTGCAATGGTTTTCGGGGCGGTGACGGTCTGGATCTTGGGCATGTCCTTGCTGTCCAGCAGCATCGCGTTGAAGTCCTTTTTCGATTCGTTGGCCATGGCTGACACCTCCTGCCATGAGTATAGCGCCGAAATCCCCTCCGTGCAATGAGGCGGTTTTGAAAATTTGCCGAAACAGGGGCGGTCTTGAAAAAAAGAGGGTGTTTTGGGCAGACGGATATGGTATGATAGGAGGCAATGACGGAGAGGAGGCGGCGCTGTGCTGAAAATTCTGATGGGCCGGGCCAAAACGGGAAAGTCGGACGCGGTCCTGCGCCGCATCGCGGAGCTGGGGGACACCACCGGCCAGATCCTGCTGGTGCCGGAGCACGCCTCCCACCAGGCGGAGGTGGACCTGTGCCGGGTCTGCGGCCCCACCGCCAGCCGCCACGCGGAGGTGTTGAGCTTCCGGCGGCTCAGCGACCGGGTGCTGGGCATCACCGGCGGCATGGCCCAGGTGACGCTGGACGCCGGCGGCAAATTGCTGACGCTGCAAAAGGCGCTGCTGGAGATCGCGCCGGAGCTGACGGTGTACCGCCGTCCCTCCCAGAAGTCCGCCTTTTTACAGCAGCTTCTGGACCTGTTTGACGAGCTGCGCTGCTATGAGGTGACGCCGGAGGTGCTCTACGCCCAGGCCCAGGACATCGCTGGGGCCACCCGTGACAAGCTCCGGGACCTGAGCCTGCTGTACGGCGCTTACGAGGCCCGGCTCAGGCGGCCGGGCCTGGACGCCCGGGACCGGATGACCAAGCTGTGCGACAGCCTGGAGGATTCCCGCTACGCCTGCGGGAAGGATATTTTCATCGACGGCTTCACCTATTTCAACGCCCAGGAGCGGCGGGCGCTGGGCATCCTGCTGCGGCAGGCCGCCTCCGTCACCGTCACGCTGCTGGGGGAGCCGGACAGCCGGGAGGAGATCTTCGAGGCGAGTCTCAGGACCCTGGGCCAGCTGCGCCGCCTGGCGGAGGAAAACGGCTGCCCGGTGGAGCTCCGGACGCTGGAAAGAGAGGACGGCACGGCGCTGGGCCATGTGGAGCGGTACTTCTTCGGGGAAAATGCGCCCTTTGAAGGGGACGGCTCCGCCGTCCGTCTCCGGGAGGCGGACACGGTGTTCTCCGAGGTGGAACAGACGGCGGCGGACATCCTGCGCCTTGCGGCGGCGGGGAAGTGCCGCTACCGGGATATCACCGTGGCCGCCCGGAACATGGGGGACTACGAGGGCGTCATCGAGACCGTGTTCGAGCGCTACGGCATCCCGGCCTACCTCAGCCGCCGCAGCGACATTCTGGAAAAGCCGGTGCTGAGTTTGCTGACCGGCGTATTGTCCGCCATCGGCGACGGGTACGAGTACGACGACATGTTCCGCTGGCTGAAGACCGGCCTTGCGGGGCTGACGGCGGAGGAGTGCGACCGGCTGGAGAACTATGTCATCCGCTGGGAGGTCCACGGCCGGATGTGGCTGCGGGATGTGGACTGGACGGAGAACCCCGACGGCTACGGCGCGCCCTGGGACGACGGGCGGCGATCCCGGCTGGAGGAGGTCAACGCCCTGCGGCGGCGGGTCCGCCAGCCGCTGCTGCGGCTGGCAGAGGGCCTGAAAACAGGTGAAACCGCCTGGGAGAAAGTAAATTCCCTTTACAGTTTTATGGAGGACCTGCGCCTCCAGGACGCGCTGGAGCGCCAGATGCACGCCCAGGCGGACGCGGGACGTCTCCAGGACGCGGAGGAGACCGCCCAGCTGTGGGACATCCTCTGCGGTGTGCTGGACCAGTTCGTGGAGATCCTGGGGGACGAGCCCATAGGCCTGGACGAGTTTACCCGGCTGTTCCGCCAGGTGCTGACCCAGTACAGCGTGGGCACCATCCCCGTGTCGCTGGACCAGGTCAGCGTCAGCGAGATCACCCGGAACGACCGCCACACGGCGAAGTACCTGTTTCTGCTGGGGGCCAACGACCACGTGCTGCCGGACCCCGGCCAGAGCGGCGGCATTTTGAACGACGACGACCGGGACGAGCTGGCCC
>JAUNGH010000146.1 GCA_030524605.1 Oscillospiraceae bacterium
AGCCGGAGCCCTACGTCCCGGCGGGCACCAACCCGCTGACGGGCCTGCCTATGGAACCGGCGTATGAAAATCTCCGCCCGGTGGCGGTGATGCTGAACAACCTGAAGGCGGCACAGCCCCAGCTGGGCGTCTCCCTGGCGGATATCATCTATGAGATCCCCGCCGAGGGCGGCATCACCCGGATGCTGGGCGTCTATCAGACTTTGGAGGGCGTGGGGATGCTGGGCAGCATCCGCTCCACCCGGGCTTATTATTTGGAGGTGGCCCTGGGCCACGACGCGCTGCTGGTCCACGCCGGCGGCAGCCCCGAGGCGTACCGCGACATCCCCGCCTGGGGCGTGGACAACATGGACGGCGTCAACGGCGGCTCCGATGCCAAAATCTTCTGGCGGGACGCGGAGCGCCGCAAGACCATGAACTCCGAGCACACCATGGTGACCACCGGGGAAAAGATTCAGGAGTATCTGGACGAGGGCCACTTCCGCACGGAGCACAAGGAGGGCTACACCTATGTGCAGGCGTTTGCCGAGGACGGCACGCCCGCGAACGGCACCCCGGCGGAGCATGTGACGCTGAAATTCTCCAATTACAAGACCGGCACCTTCGACTATGACGCGGAGACGGGGAAGTACCTGGTGGGCCAGTACGGCACGGAGTACATCGACGGCAACACCGGCGAGCAGGTGGGCGTGACCAACCTGCTGGTGCTGGAGACCTCCATCTCGGACATCTCCGGCGACACGGCGGGGCGCATCAGCGTGAAGCTGACCGGCACCGGCAAGGGCACCTACTTCTGCGGCGGCAGGAGCATTCCCATCCAGTGGAGCAAGGGGAGCCGGGACAACCAGTTCCGCTATTCCCTGGAGGACGGCACCGCCCTGACCCTGGGGCAGGGGAACAGCTATGTCTGCATCATCAGCCCCAGGCGCAGCACCCTGACGATCAGCTGAGGGACAGGAGACGCACGATTTCGTGCGTCTCTTTTTTCACCCCTCCGGCCGGCGCGCATACACTGGATTGAAAGGAAACCGTCCTTTCACCAGCTACTTATTAGGAGGTATTGCAATGCCCGATAAAGTCATGCCCGGTCCCGTCGAGGACTCCAGCGGCATCCGTGAGGCGGTTTGCATCCATACCAGGAAGATCTACGATTCCTGCCGTGATAAAGACTGCATTGAGGACCTGCGCTTTTACCCGAAGATGCAGTATGTGGATGTCATCAACCGCGCCCTGTCCGTCAAGGGCGGCAGCGCCAGGCTGCTGTATGTGTACGTGGATGTGGAGCCCGTCAGCTTCAACCGGGGCTTCTACACCGTGGATATGCGCTTTTTCTATCACGTGACCCTCCAGGCCTATCTGAGCTGCCCCGCCCCCGTCACTGTGGAGGGCCTGTGCGTGTTCGACAAGCGGGCCATCCTCTTCGGCAGCGAGGGCAACGCCAAGATCTTCTCCTCTGAGCTGCGGGTTGGGGAGCCCGACATGCAGATGATGAAGCGGGCCAACGCCCCCATCGCCGTGGTGGAGGCCGTGGACCCCATCGTGCTGGACGCCCGCATCATGGACTGCTGCGGCAAGCGGGACTGCGACTGCGAGCTGTGCGAGGTGCCCACCTTCGTCAACGGCTGCTTCGACGGGGAGCTGTCCAGCGGCGACGACAGCCGCCGCATCTACGTCACCCTGGGCCAGTTCTCCATCGTGCGCCTGGAGCGGGATTCCCAACTGCTGGTGCCGGTGTACGACTACTGCATGCCCGACAAGGAGTGCGCCTGCGGCAGCGACAAGGAGGACCCCTGCTGCATCTTCCGGAACATCTCCTTCCCGGTGGGCGAGTTCTTCCCGCCCAACACCGTGCGGATGCCGGAGAATTACGAGGAGGTCAAGACCTGCTGCGCCTGCGGCAAGTAAGGCCGAACCGCCAGCCGTCCCGTCCGGGACGGCTGGCTTTTTCCTCTCACCTCTGCCGGATATCCGCATAGGATGGAGTGCAGCGCTTTGCAAAGGAGGGAAACCCTGTGGAATCGACTGTGAACGAAACGGTGACGATGAAGGCCTGCATCCTGCGGGTCTGCTGCTGCGAGCTGCTGGTCTGCGACCTCTGCACCTGCCAGAAGGTGTGTGTCCATACGCCGAAGGCCTGCTGCTTCCGGCCCGGCGAAAAGGTCTGCATCGAGTACAGCGGGGCCATGACCATGAGCATCCCGCCCCAGATCACCGCCGACTGTATCCGCCGCATGGACGGCTGCTGACAAAAACGCCTGCCCTCCGGGGCAGGCGTTTTTGTGCCGCCGGCAGGCGCTGCCAGTCCGGGGAGATATTACCTTTGCAAAATAGTTACAAAACGGTTACAATTGTAACAACCGGAAACGGAAAACCATTTTGCGAGGTACAACCATGAAAAAACTGCACATGATCCTGACATCCGCCGCCCTTGCGGGAAGCCTGCTGGTCCCCTCCGCCCAGGCGGCGTCCCTGAGCCACAAAGTTGTCTCCGGCGACACCATGTGGAAGCTGGCCGTGAAATATGAGGTGGGCACCAGCGAGATCATCCAGGCCAACCCCCAGGTTGCCAACCCCGACCTGATCTATCCGGGACAGATCTTGAGCATCCCCCAGGTGGACCAGTCCGTCACCGCCTACGAGGCGGAGGTCATCCGCCTGGTCAACGAGATCCGGCAGCAAAACGGCCTGCGGCCCCTGACGGCCAACTGGGAGCTGTCCCGGGTGGCCCGCTACAAGTCCCAGGACATGGTGGACAACCGCTACTTCTCCCACACCAGCCCTACATACGGAACGCCCTTCCAGATGATCAAGGCTTTCGGCCTCTCCTATAAGACCGCCGGGGAGAACATCGCCTACGGCTACGCCACGCCCAAGGCGGTGGTGGACGGCTGGATGAACTCCAGCGGCCACCGGGCCAACATCCTGAACGCGTCCTATACCCAGATCGGCGTGGGGTACGTGGCCAGGGGCAATTACTGGACGCAGATGTTTATCGGATAAACAGGCCCGGGGCCGGGCACTCTACGGCTGAGGTGATGTTATGCCGAAAAAAGGAATGGCCCGCCCGGACTGGACACAGACCCACCCCAGGAATGAAGCCGGTCCCGTGCCGGAGCTCCAGGGAAAGGCCAAGCACGGCAAGGAGAAGGCGAAGCCTGTCATCCCCGGCACCGGCGGAGCGGAGCTGAAGGTCTACCATGAATTAAAGGGCGACGGCTCCGTGGGAGACGCGAAGCCCTGACAAAAACGCCGGACGGCTGTCCGGCGTTTTTCCTTACATTTCTTTTTGATACCGCAATACCAGCAGCAACTCCAAAAGGCTCTTTGCAGCACACAGTCCCAGCGCCGCCCAGAACACCCGAAAGGAGATGCCCCAAAAACCGACGGCGGCCCAGGCGACAGCCAGGACGACCCATTGCAGCACCTTGCCGGAGACCGCCCCGGCCCGGTTCCAGATGGCGATGTTCCGCTCGTCGTTGTATTCGATCCTCTCCCGTTTCTGGTGAGCCGGATCCGCTTTCATGCCGATGGCATCCCCGATCCCAAATGTGAGCAGGAATGCGCCGGCGCCCCGCAGCATCGCCGGCCAGGGATGCGGGGCAGTATCCCAAAGGATGCTTGTTGCAATCAAAAAACACCCGGCCAGGATCATCACCAATCCGAGAACAGCCCGCTTTTTCATTTCCATTCCTCCTCATAGATAAAAATGTCCTCAATGGACATGCCGAAATACCGGGCGATCTTGAACGCCAGCAGGATGGAGGGATTGTAGCGCCCGTTCTCCAGGGAACCGATGGTCTGCCGGGAGACCTCCAGCGCCTCCGCCAGCTCCTCCTGTCTGATGCCCCGGGCTTTTCGAAGCTCCTCCAAGCGGTTTTTCACCGTCTCACACCCCTCTGCAAAATGTAAAGTTAACTTTCCGTGACAGGAGTATATAATAAAACGGTAAAAATGTCAAGCAGACTTTCCATAAAAATTCTCCGGACAAACCCGGCATAGCGGCGGACGAGCCGTCATAGATTGGAACAGCAAAAGAAAGGGGAGGGAGACACCCTTGCAAAAAAATCTGAACATCCTGCGCTATGAGGACGCCGCCGCCATCCTGCCCAACCGCCTGCGGAAGCTGGCGCTGGCTCTGCCGGAGGAGCAGAAGGCCGCGGCGGAGGAATTCCGGCTCCGGGCCGGGCGGCCCCTGTCGGTGCTGCTGCCCGCGGGCGAGGTGCCGCTGGATGCCTTTGTGGAGCCGGAGGAGCTGGAGACCCTGTGCGACATCGCCACCCAGTTCTCCCGCTACGCGGCGGCGGAGACGCTGCGGGAGGGCTATCTGCCCGTCCGGGGCGGCTTCCGGGTGGGGCTGTGCGGCACGGCGGTCATGAAGGATGGCGTGAGCACCAATTTAAAAAGCCTGTCCTCGGCGGCCATCCGCATTGCCCGGGAGAAAAAGGGGATCGCGGACGCCCTGGCCCCCCGGCTGTTCCGGGAGGGACGCTTTGCAAGCACCCTGATCCTCTCGCCGCCGGGAGGGGGCAAGACCACCCTTCTGCGGGATCTGGTGCGCCGCCTGTCCGAGGGCGGGGAGGGCTGCCCGCCCCAGCGGGTGTCCCTCATCGACGAGCGGGGGGAGGTGGCGGTGATGTACCGGGGGGAGCCCCAGATGGACGTGGGCCCCCGCACCGACGTGCTGGACGCCTGCCCCAAGGCTTTGGGGATCCCCATCGTCCTGCGGGCCATGAATCCACAGGTCATCGCTGTGGACGAGATCACTCTGCAGGAGGACCTGAAGGCCGTCTCTCTGGCGGCGGGCTGCGGCGTGGGGCTGCTGGCGACGATCCATGCGGCGGATGTGGAGGAGCTCCGGCAGAAGCCCCTGTACCGCCGTATGCTGGAGGACCGGGTGTTCCGCCTGGCGGTGCGCATCACGCAGGGGCCGGAGGGCCGGGCCTGCGAGGTGGAGGAGCTGCCATGGTGAAGCTGCTGGGGAGTTTGTGCATCCTGGCCGGCGGGGCCATGGTTCGGTGGGTGCAGGCGTCGGAGCGCCGCCGCAGGCGGGACACGCTGTCCGGCCTGCTGGCAGCCCTGCGGCGGATGGCGGAGGAGATCCGCATGGCCCGGACGCCCCTGCCGGACCTGCTGGAGCGTCTTTCCCGGGACTGCGGGGCAGAGACCGCCGCCTTTTTCCACGCCGCCGCAAGCGCCGCCCGGCAGGACGGGGAGCTGTCCGGAGCCTGGGCGACGGCGGCGGAGGCCCTGCCTCTGGCGGACGGGGACAGGGCGGCGCTCCGGGACCTGGGCAAAGACCTGCGGGGCGATGAGGAGAAGGTCTGTAAGGCAATATCCCTTGTCATTTACAGCCTGGCGAAAAGCGCGGAGGAGCAGGACCGGAACCGCGCCCAGGAGGAGCGGCGGGCCACGGCCCTGTGCTTTTCCGCCGCCGCGCTGCTGGTGATCTTACTGATATGAGGGCAACGATATGGATGTGGACCTGATTTTTAAAATTGCCGCCATCGGCATCCTGGTGGCGGTGCTGAACCAGCTGCTGATCCGATCCGGCCGGGAGGAGCAGGCCATGATGACGACTCTGGCGGGGCTGGTGGTGGTTTTGATGATGATGGTGCAGGAGATCAGCGACCTGTTCGACCTCATCAAGACCCTGTTCCACTTTTAACCATGGAACTGGCCGTTCAGGCGGCGGCCCTGTGCGTGGTGGGGGCGCTGCTGGCACTGGTGCTGAAAAAGGGGACGCCGGAGCTTGCCC
>JAUNGH010000147.1 GCA_030524605.1 Oscillospiraceae bacterium
TCGATCATGCCGGGGCCCAGCTCCACGCTCATGGGCGCGCCGGTGGTGACGACCTCGGCGCCGGGGCCCAGGCCGGAGGTCTCCTCGTAGACCTGGATGGACGCGGTGTCGCCCTTCATGGTCAGAATTTCGCCGATCAGACGCTGGGGACCCACGCGGACCACGTCGGACATGTTGGCATCCGACAGGCCCGTGGCGACCACCAGCGGTCCGGAAACTTTAACAACTTTACCGCTCAAATCGTATAACCTTCTTTCAGGGTAGATTTGCTTGGAAAGGCAGCCCGATTTCCCCGCGCCCGCAGGCACTCGGGAAAGGGGCCAGGAAAAACCTGCGGTTTTCCCGGTTCTTTTGCGGCCGGCAAAAGAAGAAATTTCAATCGCTCTTGACGGGCCCTCAGAGTATATCCGCGCCGACCGCCCGCTCGATGGCCCGCTGGATGTTGCTCCTGCCGATACCCAGGGAACCCTCCCGGCCGGGGATCAGGATGATGGCGGGCCGCAGCTCGTCCTTATAGCGGGAGAGCACGTCGTCCATATCCTTTGCCAGGCTCTCGGTGAGGTAGATCACCGCGCAGTCCGTCTTCGCCAGCTCCCGGACCTTCTCCTTCGCCTCGTCCACAGACGTGACGGGATAGGTGTCCAGGCCCAAGGCACGGAATCCCATGACGGATTCCCAGTCGCCGATGACGGCGATTTGATACGTTGTAGCCATCAGTTCACCGCCTTTACACATAGCTGGCCCGGAGCCGGGAGCGGATGACGTCGGCGGGAAGTCCCGTGCTGCGCCCCAGCAGGAGGATGCGCAGGTTGGTGTACTCTGTCTCCCGCGCCGCCAGATACCCCAGCAGCGGAGCCTCGCCGAAGGGCACGAACTGCGCCCCGGAGAGATAGTCGCCCACCGCGTCGTCGCAGAGCTTCTCAAACCGGGTCAGCGGGCCGCCCCGCAGGGCCTCGGCGCCGGCCTCCGCCGCCGCCTGGAAGCGGGTGGGGCCGTACAGCTCCGCCATGCCGCTGCCGCCGCCCTCGCTGATCTTCAAAACCGCGTCGGGCTCGATGTCGCCGCCCTCGAACAGGACGCCCTTCAGGAAGTCTGCGTTCTTCCCCATCCGGATGGTCCGGACCAGGGAGCGCAGGTTGGCCGCGTCGATCTGCGCCCTGACATAGCCGTGCAGGAACTTGCTGCCGGTGGCCTCCGCCACGTCGTCCATGTCCTTGTAGCACCAGCGGTCCAGCACGATGTCGCTGAGCTGGGGGTCCCGGGTGGTGTCCAGCACCTCCTTGGCCTCCGCCACGGCGGCGGCCAGACGGACGGGCAGGTTCTCCAGCTCGCCGGACTGCACGGCCTCCTTCAGCTCCGCCGCGGGTACACGGCCCATATCCATCAGCATATGGCCCGCGTCGGTGCCCATGGCGTCCGCCTTCAGGACGGCCTTTACATTGTGATAGTCATATTTCAGCTTGAAAATGTCGATATACCTGGGGTCCGGCGCGCTTTCGGCCAGGTCGGCCAGCGTCGCCTCCCGGGCCGCGGACAGCGCCGCGTCCATGGCCTCCGGGTGGGTGGCGTCCAGCTCGGGATAGCCGCACTCCTGGAGGATTTTCACAGCCTCGTCGTCGGTGCGGGCGTCCAGGACCTGGTCCATCCGCTCCCGGGTCAGCAGGCCGTTCTCCATGGCCCGGATGCGGGCGGAGATCGCCAGGTAATCGGTGTCTTTGATTTTTTTAGCCAAGACACTTCCTCCTTGTCATGCCTCCGGGAACAGCTTTTTCACGACCGCCCCCGCGGTCTCCGCCTTCTGCAGGCGCACCAGGGTCTCGAAGGTGCAGTTGACCTCCACGTTCTTGTCCTTCAGGATGAAGCCGCCCTTGATGGGCTGGGTCTCGGCGGAAAGCTTCAGCTTCCTGCCGGAGGCCGCGTTGGCCTTCTCGACGGCGGCTTTGCCCACCCGCTCCCGGTCCTCTGGGGAAAAGACGGCTTCTTCATGGCCGCTGGAGGACGCCTGGGCCAGCAGGCCGGCCAGAACGGCCACATACTGCTCGTCCGGCATGGCGCACAGCTTCTCCAGCGCCCGGATGTAGGCCTTCTCGACCATCTCCTGCTTGGCGCCCAAAGTCACCTTGCGCGCCTCCATCTGGGCCACGCTCACCAAGCGCTCTTCCCGCTCGGCGGCAGCTTTTTCGTTCCTGGCGGCCAGCTCCGCGGCCTCGGCGTCCGCCTGGCCCTGATACTGGGCGGCGATCCGCGCGGCCTCGGCCCTGGCGTCCCCCAGAATGCGGTCGATCTCCGCCTGGGCGTCAGATTCGATGAGCTGCGTGATTTTTTCGATTCCGTTCATAGTTTTGTGTTACCACCTTTCTGTTGTGGTAAGCGCATTACAGGGCGTTCATCAGCAGCAGCACGGACGCCAGCAGGGACAGAATGGCGTAGAACTCAACGATACCGCAGAGGATGATGCCCTTGGCCCAGTCATCGGGCTTCTTGGCGACCACGTTGATGGAGGCGGCGGCCACGCGGCCCTGATAGATGGCGGACAGCCAGCCGCCCAGCGCGATGGGCATGCAGGCGCAGAAGATGGTGGCGCCCTGGGTGACGGTCAGGGGAACGATGCCGCCGGAGAATGCGCCCATGGTGAACAGTGCGAAGAACCAGACGACCAGTCCGTACAGGCCCTGGGTGCCGGGCAGCACCTGCAGGATCAGGCACTTGGAGAAATGCTCGGGAGCCTGGCTCAGAACGCCGGTGGCGGCTTCACCCACCATGCCGGTGCCCTTTGCGGAGCCAACGCAGCACAGGCCGACGGCCAGAGCCGCGCCCAGGAATGCCAGACCGATACCGCCGAAAGAATCAAAGAATGCTTGCATGATAATTTCCTCCTTATTTCTGTTCGATCACATCAACATATTTTGTTTGGATTTCCAGGGGCCTGAAAGGCTTTCCGCCTTCCTTGTAGAACCGATTGAAGAACTCCAGGCACTGGAGCCGCAGGTCGTGGACGTAGCAGCCCAACAGGTTCAGCGCGAAGTTGAGCATGTTGCCCACGAAGGAGACGATCACAAAACCGATCACGTTTCCGGTCACCGCGCCCAGGGTGTTGAACACCTGGGCGATGACGCTGCCCGCCAGCATCAACGCCATCAGCCGGGCATAGGACAGCGTGTCGCTGAAATAGCCCGTAACGCCGTTGTACACGCCGCCGATAAGGCTGGTCACCTTGCCGAAGCCCTTGGCGTCCTTGGTGGAGCCGATCACCAGCATGACAAGGCCCACGATCAGCACCGCCGGATAGCCGGCCACATTGCCGATGCCCAGGATCGCCAGCGCCGCGCCGATGAGGATGACCCACCAGGTGCCCTCGCTCCAGACAGCGTCCTGCCACTGGCCGTCCCTGCATTTTTTCACCACGCTGATGGCCATGCCGGTGAAGATCTGGATGATGCCCAAAACCAGGGAGCCCACCAGGATCATCAGCGTATCCGTCAGCGGTGTGAACAGGTACGGCAGCGCGAAGGTGCTCTCGGGATTGATGATCTTCAGCAGCTGCGGGATAAAATCGCCGAAGAAGCCGCCGGTCAGCGCGCCCCAGATAAAGGTGCTGACGCCGCACAGCCCCAGCAGGCCGCCGAAGTCCTTCATGCCGCCCTTGGCCTTCATCTTCTTCAGCATGAACCAGGCGCCCAGCATCATCAGGATGCCGTAGCCCATATCCGCCATCATCAGGCCGTAGAAGGTGATGAAGAACGGGGCCATCAGCGGGTTGGGATCCAGGCCGTCGTAGGCCGGCATCACATACATGTTGGTCACCATGTTCAGCGGCTGGGTGAACCAGTTGTTCTTCAGCTTGACCGGCACGACGGGGTACTCCTCCTCCGTGGGGTCCATGGCTTCCCAGGCGCAGCCGCTGCGCTCCAGAAGAGCCTCTACTTCCTTGATGTTCTCCGCCGGCGCCCAGCCCTCAAAAAAGAGGATGGTGCCGTCGGTCAGCAGCCGCTCCGCGTTAACGTCCTTCGCCGCCTCGGCGTTCAGACGGTCCGCATACAGCCGCAGGGCGTCCCGGGATTCCGCGCTCTGCACGATGGCGGCGGTGGCCGCCTCCTGCCCCTTGCGGTTCTCCGCCAGCTGCTGGTCCAGCTTCTGGATGTTCTCCGCGGCCGTGCCGGTGACATTCTGGAACGTGGTCACACTGAAGCTGCGGAGCCGGAGGATCTCCTGGACCTTCTCCTCCGCCGCCCGGTGGTAGATCACCAGGTAATACTTCTGCTGCTTGTCCGCGCTGATCTCATAGAGCTCAGCCGCCGCGTCCGCCGCCGCCAGCTCCGTCCGGACGGCGCCGGTATCCGTGCTGCCGGGACAGACGCCCAGGCGGAACGCCGCGTGGGCCGTGCCCTCCTGCTCCAGAGACATGTCCAGCGAAACCCAGGGCTGCAGCGCCGCTTTGCGGGACAGCAGGCGGTTCTCCTCGCCCTGCAGGCGGCTCAGATCCTGCAAAAGGCCGCCGATCCGGGCGCTGGCCTCCCTGGCCCGCTCCACGGTCCCGGCGCTGAGGAACTCCTGCTCCGAGATCGGATGGCGCTGGATGAACATACCGTCCTTGGTCTGCGCATAGCGCTTGATGGCGTCCAGAGCGGTATTCACGTCTGCGATCTCGCTTCTGGTCTCCGCCAGGCGTGAAGTCCCGCGCTTCAAAAGCGCGGCCCAGGCCGGATCGGCCAGCTTGCCGTCCGGCTCGCTGATCTCCACACAGCCCAGATGCAGCAGGCCCTTCAGCAGTTCATCCCGGTGGGCGGCCATCCCGATCACACGGAGCTTTTTCATTTTTACAATGGCCATTTCAGTGCTTCACAACCCTTCCGACAATAAACTCTGCGGCCTCCTCCAGGTGCTTGCCAGCCGCCTCCCGCAGCGCGGCGCTCTCCGCCTCCGCGGCACGGCTGATTTCAGCCGTGCGCACGGCGGCTTTTTCCTCCGCCTGCCTCAGCAGCTTCCTGCCGCTCTCGGCCGCGTCGGCACGCGCCTGCTGTAAGAGCGCAAGACCCGCCCGCTCCGCGTCGGCGACGATCTGCCGCGCCTCCGCTTCAGCGGCTGCCTTGCGCTCCTGACTTTTGTTTTCGGCCTGCGTGACCTTTTCGATTGCTTCCAGGGACATCCGTTTTCACCTTCTCTCCTGCAACGCAACTCTTTTTGGACATAAAGCTGCACCACTCCACCCGGCATCACAGCGCATCGATCACATGCGCCGCCGCCGTCTTTGGAACCAAAGCTGGCAGAGCGGCTCTTTACGAAGAACAGTATAGGGCACAGCCAACTTCAATGCAAGGAAATTTTGCATGAAATCTCCGCTTTCTTCCTTTTGCACAAAGGGAAGCCCAATTTTTTTGCAGATTCAACGCAAACGTGTGCGTAAATTTTCGCAAACGTGTGCGTCCCGTTTAAAAATTCTGTTTTTCGTTCTATTTTTAACGTTTCCGCAAATTTCTATCCCATTTCCCGCAAAAATTTTGCGTAACTTTTAAAACCGTTTTCTGCGCATAAAGATTTAACAAAATCTTAACGGCCATGGCGCACGCCATCCCTGCCGCAGGCAAAATGGAAAGGCAGCAAAAAAGAGAGACACGCGAAGCGTGTCTCTCTTTTTTGGTACGCCCTGAGGGATTCGAACCCCCGGCCTTCTGGTCCGTAGCCAGACGCTCTATCCAGCTGAGCTAAGGGCGCATGTCCTCTCCCGGACAGCTTTGTTATAATAGCACACTT
>JAUNGH010000148.1 GCA_030524605.1 Oscillospiraceae bacterium
CGAAGCGGTCGAACAGCTTGGCGGTGCGGGTGTAGGTGTGGGGCTGGAAGGCCACGATCAGGCGCTTGTAGCCCAGGCCCCTGGCGGTGGTCAGCAGGGCGTGGAGCTCGTCGGGGTGGTGGGCGTAGTCGTCGTAGACCTCGGCGCCGTTGTAGGTGCCCTTGTGCTCAAAGCGGCGGCCCGCGCCGGTGAAGGCGGCCAGGCCCTCCTCCACGGCCTTGCCGGGGATGCCCAGAACCCAGGCGGCGGCGGCCGCCGCCAGGGCATTGAGGACGTTGTGGCGGCCGTAGACGTGGAGGGTCACATGGGCGTATTGCTCGCCCTTCACCAGCACGTCGAAGGAGGGCGCGCCGTCGGTGTCGGTGAGATTGGCGGCGGTGCAGTCGGCGGGATGGTCCAGGCCGAAGGTGAAGACAGGGTGTTCCAGCCCGGCCACGGAGTCCATGGCCCCCTGGTTGTCGGCGTTGACGATGACGTAACCGGCCTTGGGCACCAGTTCCGCGAACTTGTGGAAGGAGTGCTCAATGTCGTCCAGGTCCTTGAAAAAGTCCAGGTGGTCCGGCTCCACGTTCAAGATCACCGCCACGGTGGGGTAGAAGCAGAGAAAGCTGTTGCAGTACTCGCAGGACTCCAGGATGATGGTGTCCCCGTGGCCCACCCGATAGCCCGCGTGGAGCAGGGGCAGGGTGCCGCCGATCATGACGGTGGGGTCTGCCTGGGCGGCCATGAAGATGTGGGTGCACATAGAAGTGGTTGTGGTCTTGCCGTGGGTGCCGGAGACGCACAGGGCGTTGGGGTAGTGCTGCATGATGGCGCCCCAGGCCTGGGCCCGCTCGTAGACGGGGATGCCCCGCGCCACGGCGCCGGCGATCTCCGGGTTGCTGTCGTGGACGGCGGCGGTGCGGACCACGAAGTCGCAGTCGCCCAGGTTCTCCGCGTTGTGGCCGATGGCCACGGAGATGCCCAGGGAGCGCAGGTGCTCCACCGTGCCGCTGTCCGCCATGTCGGAGCCCTGGACCGTCAGGCCCATGCCCCGCAGGACCTCCGCCAGGGGGCACATGGACACGCCGCCGATGCCCACCAGATGGACCCGCCTGTCGGGGACCAGGTAGTCGCGGATGGGGTTGGGATTGTTCATCATGGAAACGGTCTTCCTTTCCAAAAACGCTTTCCGCATTGCAGGAGCGGAAAAAGCGTTGTATAATCGTTTAAATAGGCCAGACCATTATAATGCAGAAAACCGGGAAATGCAACGGGGAAAAGGGGTGAAACCGTGGCGGAAATGCCGAAATATGTGCGGGACGTGCTGGAGACGCTGGAGGCGGCGGGCCATGAGGCGTGGTGCGTGGGCGGGTGCGTGCGGGACACGCTGCTGGGCCGCGCCCCGGAGGACTGGGACGTGACCACGGACGCCCTGCCGGAGGAGACCATGGCGCTGTTCGGCAGCCATGCCTTCCCCACAGGGCTGAAGCACGGCACCGTCACCGTGCGGGCGGAGCACCGGAGCGTGGAGGTTACCACCTACCGCCTGGACGGGAGCTACCGCGACCACCGGCGGCCCGATGAAGTCACCTTCACCCGCTCTCTGGAGGAGGACCTGCGGCGGCGGGACTTCACCGTCAACGCCATGGCCCTGAGCCTGCGGGGGGAGCTGCGGGACCCCTTCGGCGGGCAGGCCGACCTGCGGGCCGGCGTCCTGCGATGCGTGGGGGAGCCGGACCGGCGGTTCGGAGAGGACGCCCTGCGCATCCTGCGGGGGCTGCGGTTCGCGGCGGTGCTGGGGTTTTCCATCGATCCTGCCACGGCGGCAGGCATCCACAGAAACAAAGAGCTTCTGCGGGACATTGCCGCCGAGCGCATCCAGGTGGAGCTGTTCAAGCTGCTGGGCGGAGAGGCTGCGTCGGAGATACTGCGGCAGTATCCGGACGTCATCGGCGTGTTCTGGCCGGAAGTGCTGCCTATGGTGGGCTTCGACCAGCAGAACTTCCACCACTGCTACGACGTGTGGGAGCACACCCTCCACGCGGTGGCGGCGGCGCCGGGGGACCCGGTGCTGCGCTGCGTCATGCTGCTCCACGACATTGGCAAGCCAAACTGCTTTACAGTGGATGAAAAGGGCCTGGGGCATTTTTACGGCCATCCGGCCATCAGCCGGGATCTGGCGGACCGGATGCTGCGGCGGCTGAAGTGCGGCAACGAGCTGCGGGAGACCATCGTGCGGCTGGTGGAGTGGCATGACCGGAACATCCCCCGGACGGACAAGGCCATCCGCAAAGCCCTGGGAGCCCTGGGAGAACGGGACTTGCGGCGGCTGATCCAGGTGAAGCGGGCGGACAATCTGGCCCAGGCCCCGGCGTTTTGGGGCCGGCAGGCGGAGATCGACAAAGCGGAGGAGATCCTGGATCGCCTGCTGGCGGAGAACGCGTGTTTTTCTCTGAAGCAGATGGCTGTCAATGGAAAAGACTTAACAGCTATGGGCCTTTCCGGCCCTGCGGTGGGGCGGACGCTGAACGCGCTTTTGGAGCGGGTGGTGGACGGTGAGCTGCCCAACGAGCGGGAGGCCCTGCTGGAGGCGGCCAGGGAATTGTAACCAAATGGAGAACTTTGTAACCAAATTGAAGTTGACATAAAAACGACCTGTTTTATACTGGGAGCATCCAGAGAAACAGGGTGGTCATATCATGAGAAAATGGAAAATTACAGTGCTGGCGGCCTGCCTGCTGCTGGCGGGCTGCGGGGCAGGGACACAGGGGGAAATCGCGGAGGAGGGCCCGCCGGTCACGGTTCTGCCTGCAGAGGAATTGGAGCAGACAGCGGTGGAAGGCGGCGGAGAGACCCTGGAACCGGATTTCATTTATGACGAATCCGGCTGTACGGACTGGCAGCGGGCTTACGCGGATTTTTTGCGGGCGCTGTGCACGGAGGAGGCGGCGGTGCGGAACATCGACCGGCCGGACTATGATCCCAACGAATATCCCGGCGAGATCGGGGCGCTGAGCGAAGGCTACTGCCTTTATGACATTGACAAGGACGGCGTGCCGGAGCTGCTGATCCGCTACGGGAACTCTGAAGCGGCGTACCGCACCCGCGTGTACGGCTGGGCGGACGGCGCGGTGGCGGAGCTGGGGGACTTTGCCAGCGGCCATTCCAGCCTGTACACCTGGCCGGGGGAAAACGCCGTGGCCTTCAACTGGGGCCATATGGGCGGGCACTATGTGGATAAAATCAGCCTTGCGGATGGCACGTTGACCTTTGAGGAGGTCTTTTCAGAGAGTATCGGGCCGGAACATGCATACACCGAAATGGCGGACATTGTGTCCGGCAGCACATATCTCCGGGAGGCCCGGACTACGCTGGGGCTGACATTTTTGCAGGAAGCCGGTTCCGGCGCGGACACGCCCCTGCTGCTGCCCATCTACGACTATGGCCGGGAGCGGGCACGGCGGGAGCTTGACCGGGATCGGGACGGGGCGGCCCGGCGGGCCATCACGGCGGTTCTGGAGGACGGCGCGGCCTTTTACGGCGTCTCTGCCGACGGGTTTGGCGGCGACACCGGCTGGACGACGCTGGAGGAGTATCTGGCCCCCGGCGGCGTGGATGGCTATGCGGACACGCCGCAGACGGTCGAAAAGCTGGCGTGGGCGGATATCGACGGGGACGGGCGGACGGAGTGCCTGCTGTCCCTGCGGGACGCGGAGGGCTGGCCGGACCAGTATGTCGTCCTCAGCGAACAGGCGGGAACCGTGTATGCGTACTGTGTGAATTACAGCGGCGATTATTCCGTGAACGCGGACGGCGCATTTTATCACCCGGCGTATGGGGATACATATGCGGTGTCCTTTTGGAAAAACCAGTGCTATCAATACACCGTATCCTATGACGAGACAGTCCCCGCTGTGGAATGGGAGAAGCCATGAACCAACTGTGGAGCGTCTATCACAACGAAATACCGATCTTCTTCCGGGAGTTCTCAGCCGCGCCGCCCATGGCGCGGCTGAAAGACGTGGGCATGAACTGCGGCTGTGAATACACCGACTTCCCGCTGTTCAGGGACATTGGCTCCTACTCCCGCTATGATCACAGCCTGGGGGTGGCGCTGATCGTCTGGCACTTTACCCGCAGCGTGGAACAGGCTCTGGCGGGACTGTTCCACGACATTGCCACGCCGGTGTTTGCCCACGTTGTGGATTTCCTCAAGGGCGACTACCTCCGGCAGGAGTCCACAGAGGAGGGGACGGCGGAACGGATCGCGGCCTCGCCGGAGATCTGCGGGCTGCTGGAACGGCATGGCCTGGCCGTGGAACAGGTGGCGGACTGCCGCCGTTATCCCATTGCGGACAATCCGTCCCCGGCGTTGTCGGCGGACCGGCTGGAATACACCCTTGGGAACCTGCTGAACTACGGCTTTGCGGACCTCGGCCGGATCCGCGCCTTTTATGAGGATTTAACGGTGGGAGAGGATGAGGCGGGCCGCCCGGAGCTGGTGTTCCGGACGCCGGAGACCGCAGCAGCCTTTGCTCGGGCGGCCCTGCAGAATTCCCGGGTCTATGTGGCGGATGAGGACCGCTTCGCCATGCAGGCCCTGGCGGACCTGCTGAAACTGGCGCTGGAGCGGGGGACACTGGGCTGGGAGGAGCTGTGGAGCACGGAGACGAAGGTCGTCCGAAAGCTGGAGACAGACCCGGTCTGTGGCCCCGCGTGGCGGCGCTTTCGCGGCTGCTCCCACGTCCTGCAAAGAGAGGAGCGGCCGGAGACGGGCTATTGGGTCCGTGTGGGGGCGAAAAAGCGGTGGATCGATCCGCTGGCTCAGGGGATGGGCAGAGTATCGGCGTGGGACGCGGAGGCCAAGGCACGGATGGAGGCGTTTCAGCGGCTGGACCATTCCCGCTGGCTGGGAGCTGAATAAGAAAAAAGCGCCGTCCGGCGCTTTTTTGTTTTCTGCATAATGGCAGGGATTTTTGCATAGCGGCGGATGAAATTTTGCATGTGCAGTCCAAAAACTTGCTTTTTTTGAAGGCCCTCAAAATTTTTTAGGCAAAAGCTGGATTGTCCAGAGGAAATTTGAGAAGAAATCGGAGAATCTGAAAAACGCAAAAATTTTATGTCAAACTTGAACGGAAAAAACGGCAGGGGAAAAATCGGTTTCTGGATGTGTAAAAAAATGGGATAAGAACGTAAAGACCCTGAAAATAAAGAGAAATTAAAGTGTGGAAAACCTTGTGGAAAATGTGAATAACTCCTTGTAGAAGAAGATTATAAAATAATTTATGTTAATGGATAAAGCTGGGGAAAGCTGGCGAATGCTGAAAAGCAAGAGGAAAATAGCACGATTTTTGTCTGAACCCACAGCTGAAAAATCGTCGATTATTTTGACATGATTTTTTCAAACTCCCTGAAAATCTTGTAAAGATGACAAAATGCCCAAAATTAAATTGCAGGGAAACTTGCAAATATACAAACCGTAATATACGGCGGAGGGTGTACGGATGCAAAAAAGCCGTGAGAAAATGGTATTGACGTTGCCCGAAAAATATGGTATGATTCCCCCTGTCTGAACAAGCTATGCTACTGTGGCTCAGTTGGTAGAGCAGCTGATTCGTAATCAGCAGGTCGCCGGTTCGAGTCC
>JAUNGH010000149.1:0-1283 GCA_030524605.1 Oscillospiraceae bacterium
CCTGGCCATGTGTACCCAGCTGACCGGCGCTCTCATCAACATCGTCATGGACCCCATTCTCATCTTCGGCCTGTTCGGCGCACCCCGGCTGGAGGTGGCGGGCGCCGCCTGGGCCACGGTGCTGGGCCAGATCGTGGCCGCCATTGTGGCGGTGATCCTGAACCTCAAGTGCAATCCGGACATCCACATCCGCCTCCGGGACATCCGCTGGAACAGGGCGGCGGCGCGGGAGATCTACCGGGTGGGACTGCCCTCCATCGTCATGCAGTCCATCAGTTCCATCATGACCTTTGGCATGAACAAGATCCTGATTTCCTTCACCGAGGCGGCCACCGCCGTGTTCGGCGCGTATTTCAAGCTCCAGAGCTTCATCTTCATGCCGGTGTTCGGCCTGAACAACGGCATGGTGCCCATCGTGTCCTACAACTACGGCGCGGCCCGGCTGGACCGGGTAAAAAAGACGGTGAAGCTGGCCATTTTCTCCGCCACCGCCATCATGGCGGTGGGCTTCGCCGCGTTCCAACTGGCGCCGGAGATACTGCTGGGCTTCTTCACCCCGTCGGAGGAAATGCTGTCCATCGGTCCCACGGCCCTGCGGATCATCAGCATCCACTTTTTGCTGGCGGGCTTTGACGTGATTGCCCTGTCCGTGTGCCAGGCCATCGGGAATCCCTTCTACAGCCTGATCATCTCCGTGTGCCGCCAGCTGGTGGTGCTGCTGCCGGCGGCGTGGCTGCTGGCCCGGACCGGGCGGCTGGAGCTGGTGTGGCTGGCCTTTTTCCTGGCCGAGCTGATCGCTCTGGCTCTCAGCTCTATCTTCCTGCGCCGTACCATGCGGGCCGCCGCGGCCCGGATAGGGTCGTGAACTTTTTGATTTGGCGCCAGCCAGCCGTCCAAATGGGCGGCTGGCTTTTTTCGCCCTTGCAGGCGTGAAAAGGGGCTTTTCCTTCCGGAGGATTTGGGATATAATGCTCCTGTCAAATGATTTTGAGTGCGGAGGAGTTTCCCATGATGAACAACAATGAGATGCTGCTGCTGAAGCTGGGCGAGGTGGTTTTGAAGGGCCTGAACCGCAGATCCTTCGAGGACCGGCTGGTGTCCAACGTCCGGCGGCGGCTGAAGGGCTGCGGCAGCTTCCAGGTCTATATCCGTCAGAGCACCATCTATGTGGAGCCCACCACCGAAAACTGCGACATGGAGGCAGCCCATGCCGCCGCCCGGCAGGTGTTCGGCGTGGTGTCCGTGGCCCGGGCGGTGCCCTGCGAGAAGACGGTGGAGGCCAT
>JAUNGH010000149.1:1383-5601 GCA_030524605.1 Oscillospiraceae bacterium
ATGGGCGGCCACGCGGTCAGCCTGCTGTCCGGCGGGCTGGACAGCCCGGTGTCCTCCTGGATGATGGCCCGCCGGGGCGTGGAGCTGGAGATGGTCCACTTTGTCTCCCCGCCCTACACCTCCCAGCAGGCCCAGGACAAGGTGCTGGAGCTGGCCCGCCTGCTGACGGCCTACTGCGGGCGGATGATCGTCCACATCGTGCCCTTTACGGAGATTCAGGAGGAGATCCGCAAAAACTGTCCGGAGGAGTACTTCACCCTCATCATGCGGCGGTTCATGATGCGCCTTGCCGAGGCCGTTGCGAAAAAGGCCGGGGCCAAGGCCCTCATCACCGGCGAGTCCCTGGGCCAGGTGGCAAGTCAGACCATGATGGCCCTGGGCGTCACCGAGGACGTGACCACCATGCCCGTCCTGCGGCCCCTGATCGGCATGGACAAGGTGGAGATCATCCGCATCTCCCGGGAGATCGGGACCTATGAGACCTCCATCCTGCCCTACGAGGACTGCTGCACCGTCTTCACCCCCCGCCACCCCGCCACCCGTCCCAACCTTGAGGACGTGCGGAAGGCGGAAGCCGCCCTGGACGTGAACGCCCTGGTGGCCAAGGCCCTGGAGGGCGAGACCTGGGTGCGGGTGAAGCCGTGAAAAGAGTGAAGAGTGAAGATTTGAGAGTGAAGATATGGATGTCTCCACTCTTCACTCTTCAATCTTCACTCTGAAATTCCATCCTGTGATTTTAAAGAGGGTGTTTCTATGTCTCATACTGCCGAGATCATCGCCGTGGGCACCGAGCTGCTCCTCGGCAACATCGTCAACACCAACGCCAGGGACATCTCCCAGGCCCTGTCCGCCGTGGGCGTCAACGTGTTCTGGCACACCGTGGTGGGCGACAACCCCGCGCGCCTGCGGGATGCCCTGGACATCGCCCGGAAACGGGCCGACGTCATCATCACCACCGGCGGCCTGGGACCCACCTACGACGACCTGACCAAGCAGACCATCTGCGAGACCTTCGGCAAGCCTCTGGTCCTGCACCGGGACATCCTGGACGGCATCCGGGTCTTTTTCGAAAAAAACGTCCATATGAAGATGCCCTCCAACAACGTCCAGCAGGCGGAGCTGCCGGAGGGCTGCACCGTGTTCGACAACCCCGTGGGCACCGCCCCGGGCTGCGCCTTCGAGGCCGGCGGCGTCCATGTGCTGATGCTGCCCGGCCCGCCCTTTGAGATGCTGACCATGCTCCGGCGCTGCGCCCTCCCCTATCTCCGGGGGCTGTCCAGCGAGGTCATCGTCTCCCACGACATCATGACCTTCGGCCTGGGTGAAAGCCCCATGGAGGAGCTGCTGCGGGAGAAGATGAGCCACATGGAGAATCCCTCCCTCGCCACCTACGCCAAGCCCAGTGAGGTGCGGCTCCGGGCCACCGCCAAGGCGGCAAGCCAGGCAGAGGCAGAGGCCATGCTGGCCCCCGTGGTCAAGGAGGTCACAGCGTTTCTGGGCGATTACGTCTACGGCATCGACATCCCCGGCCTGGAAAACGCCTGCATGGCGCTGCTGAAGGAGCGGGGCCGGACCTTCGCCACCGCCGAGAGCTGCACCGGCGGCCGGGTGGCGGAGCGCATCACCGCCCTCCCCGGCGCGTCGGCGGTCTACCGGGGCGGCGTGGTGAGCTACTGGACCAGCGTCAAGGCGGACGTTCTGGGCGTGCCCCGGGAGACGCTGGATACATACGGCGCCGTATCTGAGCAGACGGCAAAAGCCATGGCGGAGGGCGCCCGGCGGATCACCGGGGCGGACATCGCCGTGTCCGTCACCGGCGTGGCGGGGCCCGACCCCGACGAGCGGGGCGTGCCCGTGGGCATCGTGTACATCGGCCTGGCAACGCCGGAGGGCACCTTCTGCCGCCCCTGCGACTTCGGCAGGCGACGCCGGGACCGCATCCAGGACCTGTCCAGCAACCACGCCTTCGACGTCCTCCGGCGGTATCTGACGGGGCTGCCCATTCTGCTTCCCTGAAAAGTTTGTGAAAATCCCGCCTGTCCTCTTGACAGGCGGGATTTTTTCGTGTATTTCTATATCGAAAACGTTTGCGAAAACATTGGAAAGAAGCGTGTTTGCCATGTATAAGATCGAGACCCATCTCCACACCACCCACACCAGCAAGTGCGGCCACCTGACGGCCCCCGTCCTGGCGAAAGCCTACAAGGAGGCCGGATACGACGCCATTGCCGTCACCGACCACTACAACCGGGACACGGTAAAATATCTGAACCTGGATCTCAGCCGCACCGACGGGCTGCTGGAGAAGTTTCTGGACGGCTTCCACCGCATGGAGGATGCCTGCGGCGAGGTGGGCATCCGCGTGTACAAGGGCGCGGAGCTGCGCTTTGACGAGTGCGACAACGACTACCTGCTCTACGGCTGGCACGACGAGCTGCTGCGGGACATGCCCCGGAATCTGAAGATGAGCGTGGTGGAGTTCTCCAAGCTGGCCCGGGAGGCCGGCGCCCTGCTGATCCAGGCCCATCCCTACCGGAAAAAATGCACCCCCGCCATCGCCTGCTATCTGGACGGCGTGGAGGTCATCAACGCCCATCCCCGGCACGAGAGCCACAACGACTGGGCCAGGGCCTACGCCGAGCAGTTCGGGCTTTTGCAGACAGCGGGCTCCGACTGCCACCAGACCCCGGACATCGGCCGCAGCGGCATTTTGTCCGAGACCCTGCCTGCCGACACGTTTGAGTTCGCGGATTTGATCCGCTCCGGGAATTATACGCTGATCGAGCCGCCCAAGGATTGATCTCTGATAAGATGCAACGGCACGGAGGAAGTTCCTCCGTGCCGCTCTTTTGTTAAGAAAGTGGAATTTCCAAATCGCCGATGAGAACCGCCTCCAGCTGCGCAGTATCCAGGAGGCTCTCAAATTCTATGGTATAAGCCGCTCTATAGGTTGTTCCCTCTCCGCCGCTTGCGTGGGAAAACGCACTGCCGCCCGGCAGTTCCAGGCTCTCTGCCGCTGTTTCCGTGCCATCCTGAAAGCGCAGTCTGAGCAGACGGGCCAGCTCTGTCAGGGAGGGTATTTCGCCCGTTCCCTCTATGCGCAGCTGAATAGACAGGCACGACACCTCCACCTGATAGACCGCGTCCTCTGCCTGTCTCCGCCCCTCCTTGACTTCCACATCAAAGCTCGGAGAAAAGCTGACCACCGCCGTATGCTCCGCCAAGGAAATTCTCTCCCCATCCGCTTCGATCTCCGGCGGCCCCGCCAGCAGCGTCATTCCGCACCAGCGCGTAAAGGGATTCGCCGCAAACTGCCCGGAATACCGGACCGTCAGCGTTCGGCTCTCCCGGTCAAGCCCTTCTACCTGGCTGCGGGAGGTTGCGGCATATCCCCCCAGGCTGGTAAGCAGCCCTCTCAACTGTAGCTCCGTTCCGGAAGCGCGCGTTATATCCTCCGGATCCGGCCACGCCGACGGAAAGCCGCTATACAAAGCACAGTCAGGGGCCGAAAGGCTGCCGCTCTCCCATGCGCGTTGGACAGTGTCCAGATCCGTGTCCTCGGGCAACTGGTAGTCCAGCAGAATATAAAAGACCCTGTAATCCCCCAGTGCTTGCCGCACGGTCAGCGTCACGTCGCCGCAAACGCCGACGGCGTCAATATTTCGAAACACACCTTCCGCACCAGGAGTTTTTGCCGCATCCGGGCCATATCGCTCCTGGAAAAATGCGTTCCAAGGCACCAGTTCCGCCGCCGCGCCTACCGTAACGGACAGAGCCGCCGCCACCAGCGCCGCCAGCAGGGCCTTTTTCCCAAAGCTCCGGGGGCGGTAAACGCGGCGCCCTCCCTTTGGCTCCGCCGCCAAAACCGCTGCTTTCAGCCGCTCCGCCTGTCCCTCCGGGATCGGAAGCCGTTCCACCATCGTCCGATACCGATTCATATCTCCGCCTCCCACTCTTTCCGCAGGGCGTCCCGCCCCCGTTTCAGCCGCATTTTCACCGCCGGGACGCTTGTCCCCAGAATTCCGGCGATCTCCTCCACTGTCCAGCCCTCGGCGTAGTGGAGGTGGATTACCGTCCGCTGCTTCTCCGGCAGAGCGGCGGCCAGCGCCCACAGCCCCAGGCCGATCCCATCCGTGGCCGTTACTTCCTCCGTCAAGGGCACTTCCGTCCGGCGGCTGCGGCGCAGCTCGTCCCGGCACTGGTTCACCGCCACCCGGA
>JAUNGH010000150.1 GCA_030524605.1 Oscillospiraceae bacterium
TGGCACAGCCCAGGCCGTCCCGGTCCGCCGTGGCCTGGGCGGTCTGCTTGATGATGCGGCCCATCAGGGCCACGGCGTCCATGTTGATGCCCGCCTTGGTGGAGCCCACGTTGATGGAGGAGCACACCAGCTCCGTGCGGGCCAGGGCCTCGGGGATGGAGCGGATCAGCAGCTCGTCCGCACGGGTCATTCCCTTCTGCACCAGGGCGGAGTAGCCGCCGATGAAGTTGACGCCGCAGGTCCGGGCCGCCCGGTCCAGGGCCAGGGCGAAGGGCACATAGTCCTCGGTTTCGCTGGCGCCCGCCACCAGGGCCATGGGCGTCACGGAGATGCGCTTGTTGACAATGGGGATGCCGAACTCCCGCTCGATGTCCTCGCCGGTTTTGACCAGATTTTCGGCATAGCGGGTAATCTTTTCGTAGATTTTATCGCAGGCCCGCTTCGGGTCCGGATCGCAGCAGCTGAGCAGCGAGATGCCCATGGTGATGGTGCGGATGTCCAGGTGCTGCTGGTCGATCATCTCAATGGTGGAGAGGATGTCTTTTTGATTGAGCATGGTCCCTCTCCCCCTCAGACGCGGTGCATGGCGTCGAAAATCTCCTCCCGCTGGATGCGGATGGAGATCTCCATCTTCTTCCCCAGCTCCTCCAGCAGGGACCGCAGGTCGCCCAGGGGTACCTTGGACTTCTCCACATCCACGGCCATGACCATGGTGAAGGAACCCTGCAGGATGGTCTGGGAGATGTCCAGGATATTGACGTTGTTTTCAGCCAGCAGGGCGCAGACGGCGGCAATGATGCCCACCTTGTCCTGCCCCACGACGGTGACGATGGCGTTCATAAACTTCCTCCTTGTGGAATATGTTGGTTTATTTTAGCACAGCAGACACAGCGCTGTAAACTGCAAACACAAAAAGGACACGCCAAAAAGCGCTCCCTTTTCCGGCCTTTCTCTGGGCGATTTGCCTGCGTAAAACGCAGCCAGGGGGGATGCGCTCCCCCCTGGACTGGCTTTTCAGATCTCGTCAAAGAACTTGGCGTGGATGGCCTTCACCGCCCGGTTCACGTCCTCCTCGTCCAGCAGGACGGAGACGCGGATCTCGGAGGTGTTGATCATCTGGATATTGATGCCCGCCTCGTACAGGGCCTCGAACATCTTGGCGGCCACGCCGCAGTTGCTCATCAGGCCCACGCCCACGATGGACACCTTGCCGATCTTGTCGTCGGACTCGATGTGGTCGAAACGCAGGGCGGACTTATGTTCGTTCAGGATGTCCTCCACCTCTTCCAGGTCCTTTTTGTGGACGGTGAAGGTGATGTCCTTGGTCTCCTCGCGGCCGATGGACTGCAGGATGACATCCACGTTGATGTTGTGCTTGCTCAGCAGGTCGAACACCTGGAAGGCGACGCCGGGGTTATGCTGCAGGCCCACCAGGGCCACACGGGCGATGCTGGTGTCCTTGGCGACACCGGCGATGTTGGTTTTTTCCACTTTCGTGACCTCCTTAACTTTCGTGCCAGGCTTGCGTTCCAGGCTGGACACGACTTCCAAATTCACTCTGAACTTCTTGGCGAGCTCCACGCTGCGGTTGTGGAGCACCTGGGCGCCCTGGGATGCCAGCTCCAGCATCTCGTCATAGGTGATCTCGTCCAGCTTGCGGGCGTTGGGGACGATGCGGGGATCGGTGGTGTACACGCCGTCCACATCGGTGTAGATCTGGCACAGGCTCGCCCGGAAGGCCGCCGCCAGGGCAACGGCGCTGGTGTCGGAGCCGCCGCGGCCCAGGGTGGTGACGTCGCCGTTGCGGTCCACGCCCTGGAAGCCCGTGACGATGACGATGCGGTGCTGGTCCAGCTCGGACTGGATGCGCTCGGAATCGATCTTCCGGATGCGGGCGTCGGAGTGGACGTTGGTGGACTGGATGCCCACCTGCCATGCCGCCAGGGACACGCAGGGCAGGCCCATGCTCTCCAGCGCCATGGCGCACAGGGCCACGGAGATCTGCTCGCCGGTGGACAGGAGCATATCCATCTCCCGCTTGGAGGCGTGGGGATTGATCTCCTCCGCCTTGGCGATGAGGTCGTCAGTGGTGTCGCCTTGGGCGGACAGGACGACGATGACGTCATTGCCCGCCAGATAGGTCTCCGCAATGATGCCGGCGACATTTCGGATGCGCTGGGCGTCCTTCACGGAGCTGCCGCCGAATTTTTGTACGATCAAACTCATAGTCGCGTTTCCTTCTTTGCTTCAGATTGGGTCCTCTCTCCCAGTCCATCCTATGCGGCCGGGGAGGGGTTTGAGAGTCGTCATGCCAGCACGCGCATACAGGCCAGCACGTTCAGGAACCTGGACTGCTGCATGGCGTCCTGTCCGCTGATGCGGTCGGTGAGGAAGGCGGTCTCGCCGTCCTCGCTGAGGACCTCCACCTGGCCGAAGGCCATGGCGGCGTCGGTCAGGCTGCCCTCGATGCGGAAGTAATACCGGGTGTGCAGCTCCAGCGGGTCCTCAAAGCCGGTGGTGTCGGCCGACCAGCCGATCTCCTCCCGCCGGGGGCTGGCCTGGAGACACTCCATCACGTCCGCCACGCAGGCGGAGGCGGTGGGCAGCTCGCCGGCGCCCTTGCCGTAGAACATGACCTCGCCGGTGGCGTTGCCCCGGACCATGACAGCGTTGAACACGTCCTCCACATTGGCGATGGGATTGTCCTCGGGAATCAGGTGGGGGGCCACATACGCGGTGCGGCCGCCGCCGGGCAGCCGCACCGCCCGGCCCAGCAGTTTGACGCGGTATCCCGCCCGCTGGGCGATCTTCACGTCCCGGAGGGACAGCTTGGTGATGCCCTCCATGGGCACGGACGCCGGGTCCACCTGGCGGCCGAAGGCCAGATCCGCCAGGATGCAGGTCTTGCGCCCGGCGTCGATGCCCTCCACGTCGGCGGTGGGGTCCGCCTCGGCGTAGCCCTTGGCCTGGGCTTCCCGCAGGGCGTCGGAGAAGAAGGCCCCGGTGCGGACCATGCGGGTGAGGATATAGTTGGTGGTGCCGTTCAGGATGCCGTACACTTCGTCGATGCGGTTGGCGGCCATGCATTGGGTCAGGGGGTGCAGGATAGGGATGCCGCCGCCCACGCTGGCCTCGAACAGATAGCTGACGTTTTTCTTTTTCGCCAGTTCCAGCAGCTCGCAGCCCTTTTCCGCCACCAGCTGCTTGTTGGCGGTGACCACATGCTTGCCCGCCGCCAGCGCCCGCTTGGTGTATTCATAGGCCGCCTCCACGCCGCCGATGGTCTCCACCACCACGCGGATGTCGTCGTCCTCCTCAATCTTCTTGAAATCGTCGGTCATCAGCTGGCGGTAAGGGCCGTCCTTGAAGCGGCGCACCAGGATGCGCTTCACCTGCAGGGGCTCCCCCAGCTTCCGCTCGATCTGCTTGGCGTTTTCCGCCACCACCTTGGCCACGCCGGTCCCCACCGTGCCAAGGCCCATGATTGCGATCTGTATCATGTCTCTCCTCTTTCTCCTTACCCTGCCAGGATCTCAAATTTCACCACGCCGTCCAGCGCCGCCACATCCGCCAGGAGCTGCTCCAGGGACTCCGCCATCTCGCTGGTCTCCGCGGAGATGGTCACGGCCGCGCAGCCGTTGGTGGGGATGGACTGGTTGATGGTCAGGATGTTGGCCCCGGAGGACGCGAACACCGACAGCACCCGGGACAGCACGCCCGCAGTGTCCTTCAGCATGGCGTAAAAGGTGATGATGTGCTCGGACTTCATGTCGTTGAAGGGCTGCACGGAATCCTTGTACTTATAAAACGCGCTGCGGCTGATGCCCGCCAGTCTGGTGGCGGCGCCCACGGTATCCACCTCGCCGGTCTGCATCATCCGCTTGGCCTCCGCCACCTTGACGAAGATCTCCGGCAGCGCATCCGCCGCCACGATGTAATACTTGATCGTTTTTGCCATTTCGTCCACCTCCTGCGGTCATTTGTCTTTTGACTTGCTCATACTACTACATTTTTGTCTTCGGCGCAACCAAAAAAGCCAAATTTCTTTTGGAGGAAACAGGGAAACTTTTGCCCGGATGTCCGTCCCGCGTGGGCAAATTGCCGATAGACAAAGACAGAGGGCCGCCGGAAGCGGCCCTCTGCTGCTTTATTTTTCCGCCTGATAAACGGCCTTCATGCCCTTGTAGGTCTCGTAGCAGTCCAGCTTCGCCACCGTCTCAAAGGGGGCGTGCATGCTCAGCACCGGCACGCCGGCGTCCAGGGTGGTGATGTTGCGGTTGGCCATATACACGGCCACGGTGCCGCCGCCGCCGGCGTCCACCTTGCCCAGCTCCGCGATCTGCCAGATGACGCCGGCATCGTCGAACAGCCGGCGGATATAGGCCACCGTCTCCGCGTCGGCGTCGGACGCGCCGGACTTGCCCCGGGCGCCGGTGTACTTGCAAAGGCCGATGCCGTAGTTCAGATAGGCGGCGTTGCGCTTTTCATACACCTCGCCGTAATCGGGGTCATAGGCCGCCGTCACGTCGGCGCTGAGGCAGAAGGACTTCTCGAAGCACACCCGCACCGGCACGTCCTGGGCGGCGCACAGGTCCTCCATAAAGGTGTCGAAGGCCGCGGACTGCATGCCCGTCACGCCGTCGGAGCCGATCTCCTCCTTGTCCGCCAGGACGCACACGGCGGTCCTGGCAGGGGTCTCCTCCAGGTCCAGCAGGGCCTTGAGGGCGGCGTAGGCGCATACCCGGTCGTCGTGGCCGTAGGCGCCGATCATGCTGCGGTCCAGGCCGATGTCCGTGGCGTTGGCCGCCGGGACGGCCTCCAGCTCGGCGGAGGTGAAGTCGTCCTCCACGATACCGTACTTCTCGTTCAGCAGCTTCATCACCGCCAGCTTCACCCGGCCGGTGTCCTCCTCGTCCCCGATGGGGCGGCTGCCCAGCAGCAGGTTCAGCGTCTCGCCGGGGATGGCGCTGCCCAGGGGCTTTTTGGCCTGCTCCTGCCCCAGGTGGGGCAGCAGGTCCGTGATAACCAGCTTTGGGTCTCCCGGGTCGGCGCCGATGTTCACCGTGACGCTGCTCCCGTCCCGCAGGGCCACCACGCCGTGGAGCTCCAGGGGGATGGTCACCCATTGGTACTTGCGGATACCGCCGTAGTAGTGGGTCTTGAAAAAGGCCAGCTCGCTGTCCTCATACAGGGGGTTGGGCTTCAGGTCCAGCCGGGGGGAGTCGATGTGGGCGGCGGCGATCTGAGCGCCCTCCCCCAGGGATTCCTGTCCGATGCGGGCCAGCATGACAGCCTTGCCCCGGTTGCAGACATACAGCTTATCCCCCGGCTTCACGTCCATGCCCCGGACATAGGGCCGGTAACCCTTCTCCTCCGCCAGCCGGACGGCTTCGGCGGCGCAGAGCCGCTCGGTCTTGGATGCGTCCAGAAAGGCCGTGTAGCCGGCGCAGTAGCCCTCCATGGCCGCCAGGTCCGCCTCGCTGATGAGGTCATAGCCGTTCTTCTTGGCGGAGAACAGCTTCTTTTTCAGTTCCTTGATGT
>JAUNGH010000151.1 GCA_030524605.1 Oscillospiraceae bacterium
TTCTGACAGCATTAAAATATCCACTTTCTCCTCTCCGCGTTCCAGGAACCGCGCAAGGCTTTCCTGCTGGTTGAACGAAGATACCTCAAAGGAGCGTGTGGATTTCACAAAATATCCTGTTAATTGTTTGAGATAAATATCATCTTCATCCGCCACGATAATGTGAATCTTTTTCATATGCGCATTTCTCCATTTGATTATTTTTCGCAGAAAATTTCATATCTGCAAGTTCAGTTTGAGTAAATCAAGTCTTGAAAGCCATTTACCAAGCATCCGGACAAGCTTTGAATACATGAAAGAGCTTTCCGCTCTCTTCACCGCACTGCCGGCAAGAATACTTCTTTAAACTTTTGTGTACGGCTGTTTCCCGCAATCGCGGCCGGAGCTGCCTGCGTGCTACTCATACCATTCCCAAAAACAAAATGGCGCATTTATTACTTGTATAATGAATCGGAAATTCTGCAAAGCTGAGATATCATGGCCGATTGCAGCCAGATACCACAGGCCTTCTGAGCATTTTAACGCTCAATTATTTCCAATTATAAACCGCTCAACGGTATATTGTCAAGCAAATAAGCCGTATAACTACTCGGTTTCGACTTTTCTATATAGTACAATGGTTTATAAGGCGGTGATGATGTGGACTACGAAAAGTTTTTCTCTGAGCGGCTGGTTCAACTCCGTCTAAACTCCGGTGTATCTGCCAGGGATATGAGCTTGTCGATGGGGCAGAGCCAGGGCTACATCAACAAAATTGAAAGTCACCAAAATTTACCTTCTATGGCTGGTTTCTTTTACATTTGCGAATATTTGGGAATAACACCAATGGAGTTTTTTGATGAGAAAGCAAATGATCCAAAGCGCATTAAGGAAATCACTGAAAAACTACAGCAGCTAACAGACAAACAGTTGTCAACCATAGAAATCATAATTGATACCATGCTGCATCCAGAATAAAAGGCAAAGTCGTCCAAAACGGAAGACTTTGCCTTTTATTGCTAAATATATCCCATTTTTTGCGTTCAGGATTTTTGATCACGGCAAGCATTTAGGAAAATCAAAAAACAAAGCAGCGGCCGCCTGTCGCCTTACCTCCTGTCTGGAGCGAAACACATGCAGCCGGCAAATCCTCAGCTGCATGACTTGGACACAGCCAAAAGGAGAATCACCTCCCTCCATCCGATACTGCCGCGCCGGCGCCGAAAACTTGCATGGAAGCGCCTTTTCTTCTATACTGTTTTGTGCTAGAATCATATAAAAGCGAAGATCTGTTCAACAGCGCTCCGCCATATGAGGAGATGAAGCAAATGATCTATCTGGATAACGGCGCGACCACGTTCCCGAAGCCGGACTGTGTCTATGAGGCAGTGGACACGTTTGGCCGGACGGGCGCGGTCAACGCAGGCCGGGGTGCATATCAGGCCGCCCGGGAGGCCACAGCCATGATCCGCCGGGTGAAGGCGCAGCTGATCAGCCTGTGCGACGCAAAGGACCAGGCCGAGGTATTTCTCGCCCCCTCCGTGACCGTCGCGCTCAACCAAATCATCTGCGGGCAGCGGTGGACAGCCGGTTCGGTGGCTTATGTCTCCCCCTACGAGCACAACGCCGTGCTGCGGCCCCTGGATCTGCTGCGCCGCCGCACCGGCATCCGCCTGCTGGAGCTTCCGCTGGCGGACGACCTGTCCATCGACCTGGAGGCGACGGCCCGGATGTTCGCCGAAGCCCCCCCGAGCTTTGTCAGCGTTTCCGCGGTCAGCAATGTGACCGGCTATATCCTGCCCGCCCGGGAGATCTTCCTGCTGGCCAAGGAGTACGGCGCGTTCACCCTGCTGGACGCCGCCCAGGCCATGGGGCTTTTGAAGCTGCGCTTCGGCCAGCTCCAAGCGGACGCCGTCGCCTTTGCCGGACACAAGACCCTATACGCCCCCTTCGGCATCGCCGGGGCGCTGGTCCGAAACGGCGTGGACCTGGAGGAATTCATCACCGGCGGCAACGGGCACCAATCCCTGCGCCTGGAGATGCCCCCCTACATGCCGGATAAGCTGGAGAGCGCCAGCACCAACACGGTGGCCGTCGCCGGGCTGCTGGCCGCGCTGGAGTGGCTGAAAACCGTCCGTCCGATGCAGGCCGAGCGGGCCCTGACGGAGCATCTGCTGCCCCGGCTGGAGGAGATCCCCGGCCTGACCCTCTACCGCGCGCCAGGCGGAATTGAAAAGCAGGCCGGCGTGATCTCCCTGAATATGGAGGGCTTCCGGGCTAACGAGGTGGCCGCGATTCTGGATAACCGGCATGGCATCGCCGTGCGGGCCGGACACCACTGCGCCGCCCTGATCCACCGCCATTTGAAGGACAAGCCCTACGACGGCACCGTCCGGGTCAGTCTCAGCGTCTTTACCACCACCGAGGAGCTGGACACGCTGGTGTCCGCCCTGAAAGCCATTGACCGCAGCATGCTCAAGGACATCTCAGAGGACGTATTGCGCGGAAGCTGCTGACATACAGACAGGAGGAAAAAAGGATATGCACTACGAAAGACTGTTTCAGGAGGGCCGCATCGGCCCAATGGTCCTGAAAAACCGGGGCGTCATGATGCCCATGGCCACCGACATGGCCGACAAGGACGGCATCGTCACCCCGCGCCAGATCCGCTACTACCAGGAGCGCGCCAAGGGCGGCGTCGCCATGATCATCAATGAGTACACCGGTGTGGACGATGTGGACAGCATCCCCTCCATCCACAACCTGCGGGCGGCCCGGGACTACCACATCTCAGAGCTGGAAAAGCTGACCGACGCGGTGCACCTGTATGACTGCAAGATCGTGGCGCAGCTGCACCACGGCGGCGCCACCTCCAACCCGGCCCTCACCGGGCGGGAGAATATCGCCCCCAGCGCCGTGCCCATCGCCCCGGGCCGCCCGGTGCCCCGGGAGATGACCCTGGAGGACATTGCCCGGGTCCGGCAGAAGTTTGTGGATGCGGCCGTCCGCTGCAAGAAGGCGGGCTATGACGCGGTGGAACTCCACGGCGCCCATGGCTACCTGATCGCCCAGTTCTTCAGCAAATACTACAACCGCCGCACGGACGATTACGGCGGCAGCGTGGAGAACCGCTGCCGCTTCGTGGCCGAGATCATCGCGGGCATCCGGGCAAAGCTGGGCCGGTTCCCCATCCTCGTGCGCATGTGCGGCGACGAGATGACCCCGGTGGAGGGCTTCCTCTCTCTGGAGGAGGGCATCGAGATCGCCAGGTATCTGGAGAGCTGCGGCATTGACGCCATCAACATCAGCAACGGCAGCGCCCGCAACGGCGACGCCAACTGCGAGCCCTTCTCCTACCAGCCCGGCTGGAAAAAGCATGTCGCCAAGGCGTATAAGGAAGCGCTTCACATCCCGGTCATCGCCACCAACACCATCAAGGACCCCGACTTTGCCGAGCAGCTTTTGGAGGAGGGTGTCTGCGACTTCGTGGGCCTGGGCCGCTCTCAGCTGGCCGACCCCGAATTCATGAAAAAGGCCCGGGAGGGCCGCGCCGACGAGATCCGCCGGTGCATCGGCTGCCTGTACTGCCGGGAGCGGGTGATCGGAAACGGCCTGCCCATGCGCTGCGCCGTCAACGCCCGCACCGGCCGGGAAGACGCCTTCCCCCACCTCCGCGCCGACGGCGCGGGGCGGACGGTAGCCGTCGTGGGCGGCGGCCCCGCCGGCATGGAGGCCGCCCGGATCCTGGCCCTGCGGAAGTTCCGCGTGGTGCTGTTTGAGAAGGCCGAAGAGCTGGGCGGCACCCTGAATGTGGCCGACAAGCCCGCTCTGAAGGACAAGCTGACCCGCCTGAAAGAGACCATGCGGACCCAGCTCGCAAAACTGGATGTGGATGTCCGCCTGGGCGTCGAGGCGACCCCCGAGCTGGTGCAGGCGCTGGATCCCGCCGGCGTTATCATCGCCTGCGGCGCGGAGCCGGTCGTCCCGCCGCTGCCCGGCATCGGCCTGCCCCATGTCTGCACCGCGGAATCCGTGCTGCTGGGCCAGTCCGCGCCCTCCGGCAAGGTCGCGGTCATCGGCTCCGGGCTGACCGGCCTGGAGACCAGCGAGGTGCTGCTCAGCCGGGGCCTCTCCCTCTCCATCGTGGAGATGGCGGACACGCTGGGCCCGGGCATCTTCGGCGCGATTTTGAACGACGAGCTGAGCCGCATCACCCCCCACGAGCCCGCCATCTACACCGGCCACAAGCTGGTATCCATTGAGGAGCGGAGCATCACCCTTGAGCGGGTCGGGGACGGCAGCCGTGTAACCGTGGACGCGGACAGCGTCGTGCTGGCGCTGGGTGTGCGGCCCCGCACCGGCGTGGTCAAGGCATTCCAGGCCGCGTTCCCCCAGCTGACCGCGGTGGGCGACGCCCGCCAGGGCGGCCGCATTGCCACGGCCATCCGCCAGGGCTTCGAGGCAGCCTATGTCTTCGAGGCGTGATTCCAGATAGAAAGAAGGGCGGGACCGAATGGTCCCGCCCTTCTTTTTGCGCTGTTTACTTGTCGAAATTGCGGTTGTGGCTGTAGTGGCCCGGATTGGGGACGGGCGCGATGGTGCTGACCCAGCGGTTTGTGTAATTGAAGAAGCCGGCGACATAGGCGGCCTCCAGGATCTGGTGGTCGTCCAGTCCCACCGCCCGCAGCTTGTTCACCTGCTCCTGGTCGATCTCCTGGGGATGGGCGGTGACATACCAGGCGTACTCGCACAGCGCGTAGTCCACCTTGGACAGCTCGTCCTTCGCGGAGCGGTAATTGTAGGAGATCTTGTCCACCAGCGCGGCGTTCTTCCACATGCCCCGCAGATTGTCGCCGTGGGTGGTCAGGCAGTAGCAGCAGCAGTTATAGGACGAGACGACGACGCCGATCATCTCCTTCTGCGCGTCGGTCAGGTAGCACGAATCGTTGTACAGCGAGCCCTTGAAGTTCAAGAAGCCCAGGTATTCCTTGGCATTCAGAGGCAGGATCTTGAACAGGTTGTTGATAAAACCCCAGTTTTTCATCATGACCTCGACGTTGCGGTTGAAGACCTCATACTCCTCGTCGGTCATCTCCTCGCGGTCGGGCTTTTGCAGGCGGGAGAGCTGCTCATCAAATTCCAGTGCCATGGTTATGTTCCTCCTGTAAAAATCAAGATACGATCATGGTATCACGTCAGGACAGGCGTGTAAAGCCAAAAAACGGGCGCGGCAGGCTTACCGCGCCCGTTTTTTCAAAAATCAGTCAACAGGGCAGATGGCGAAGCAGCGGGCCGGGAAGCCGACGCCGTCCTTCAGCTTGGGGAAGGCGCAGACGATCATCGCGCCCACGGGCGGCAGCTGGTCGAGATTGCGCATGACCTCGATCTGGATGCGGTCCACCTGGAGGATGTACTGCTCGCCGGGATAGGGGTACGCGCCCTCCTTGGTGGTGACGAAGCCCGGGTCGGTGTCGGCGGGCTCATGGCCGATGGCGCCGATGTTGCGCTCCTCCACCAGCCACTTGATGGCGTTGACGTCCCAGCCGGGATAGTGGGG
>JAUNGH010000152.1 GCA_030524605.1 Oscillospiraceae bacterium
ATGACCGGCCCCGCCACCAGAAACATCTTGGCCGCCATGCCGGTGACGATGCCCTCGCTCTTGAAGTCGATGGCGGGGGAGACCACGGCGTTGGCAAAGCCGGTGATGGGGACCAGCGTCCCGGCACCGCCGAAGCGGGCCAGCTTGTTGTACAGGTTCAGCCCTGTCAGCAACGCCGACAGAAACACCAGCGTGCAGGAGGTGGCAGTGCCTGCATCCTCCTGGTTCAGCCCGGCGGCAGACCAACCGTCCTGGACGGCCTGGCCCACCACGCAGATCAGCCCGCCGATGAGAAAGGCCAGGGCCGTGTCCTTGACGATGGGGGACTTCTTCGCCTTCTGCTGCACATACTGCTGATATTCCTTGGGTGACATGTCCATGTGTATCGCTCCTCCCGGAAGTTTTTCCTAGTGTTTCCGCGGCGGGCGGGAAATATGCGGCGGAAGGGAAGGGGTGAAGGACGGAAAATAAAAAAATGTAAAAAGAGGCTTGACAGGACGGGAAAGCTTTGCTAAAATACACTTTGTTCTCGCGGGCATAGCTCATCTGGTAGAGCGCCACCTTGCCAAGGTGGAGGTAGCGAGTTCGAGCCTCGTTGCCCGCTCCAGGAAATAAAAATTCCCCATCCAAAAGGATGGGGAATTTTTATTTCCTGGAACTTTCCCATTCTGCCTTTGGCAAAATGGGCCGCTGCGGCGGGCTGATTGGAATCGCGCGGGGGAAACCCTTGGCTTCCCCCGCACACACCCCTTTTCCCGCAAGGGGGCAAGGCATATTCATATGGAGAAAAGGACATGGTGCCGGCAGGTTTTATTTCTCTATAAGCTTTGGACTGCACGCAATACACCCGGTAGAGACGGCTGGGCCAGCAAAGCCGGTTCCCGCAATACGAAAGAGCCCTGTAAACAACAGTGGGCGCATTCTACGATGCGCCCACTGTTGTTATCGCTCTTTCAATCTCCGCACCATTTCCTCCGCCGGATCGATCAGCGGCAGGTCTGTCCGCTCCGCCAGCGCCTTCTTGAAGTAGGGGAAGTGGGTGCATCCCAGCACCAGCGCCTCCATGCCGCACCGGCGGAACCACTCTGCCAGCTCCGGCAGGCGGTGGCGCTCCACCAGCTCCTCCGGCGGTATCCCCGCTTCGATGGACTCCACCGCCGGCAGCAGGGATGTCCCCAGCAGATCCAGCGCCGGGTTGGCGGAAAGCAGCGTCCGCTCGATGCCCGCCAGCCCCTGGGCGTTGGCGGCGATGACCCCCAGCCGCCGGTACCGGGGCGACAGGGAGCGGTACACGTCCAGCGGCGTCACGATGAAAAGCCCCGTCGCCGCCGCCAGGGGGCCGAAGTCCACCGAGGAGGACAGGGAGTTGCAGTAGACGAACACCCTCCGGCAGCCCTGGGCCATGGCTTGGCGCAAAACGCCCAGCACCGCCGCTTCCTTCTCCGCCGGGGAGGAGATCTGGAAGGCGGTCTGCCGCCGGGGATCCGCCGCCAGGGGGAAGGGAAGACCCCGCAGCCCAGCGGCCGCCAGACAGTCCGCGCCCATGCCGGTGTCCACCGGCGTGCCTGCCAGGACCGCGATGAGTTCCTCGCTCATAAAACGCCTCTCAGTCCAGCTTCCTGCGGAAGTTGCCGTACACCCGTACGCCCTCCTGCACCGTGAAAAACGCGTGGGGATCAATGGAGTGGACGGCGTGGAGCAGCTCCTCGATCTCGTACTTGGACAGGCTGACGCACAGCACGTGGACATCCTTGCCGGTGTACGCGCCGGTGCCCTTCCAGTAGGTGACGCCCCGGCCCAGCTTTTCCATGATGAACTGGCCCAGGACATGCTCGTCCTCATGGGTGAAGATCAGGGCCATGACGCTGACGTTCTGCTGGTGCATCCTGTCCAGCACCATGGAGGTGAAGAAGTTGTAGATCACGGAGTAGATGGCGATCTCCGGGCTGAACAGGATCAGGCAGGCGGTGTAGAGGAAGACGTTGAAGGTCAGGGAGAACTTCCCCACGGTAAAGCTGCTGCCCCGCTTGCTCAGACACAGACCGATGACATCCAGCCCGCCGCCGCTGCCGCCGCAGGTCAGCACGATGCCGCTGCCCACGCCGGTGAGAATGCCGCCCAGCAGGCAGGCCGTCAGGTAATCGTCCACGATGGGCGTGGAGGGGATGGGGATGATGCTGTAAAACAGGGAATAGGAGAAGGTGCAGATGATGGTCTTGCCCACCAGCACCTTGCCCAGATTTTTATACGCGAACAGCAAAATGGGGATGTTGACCAGGAAATAGAGGATACCGGCCACATCGGTGGCGCCGAAGTTCAGCCCCAGGTGGGTGACCAGAAGCGTGCGGACCAACTGGCAGACGCCCATGGCGCCGCCGGAGTACAGATGCAGCGGCACGATAAACAGATTCATGGCGGCGGCTGCGATCAGCTCGCCCGCCACGGCGGCCACCAGCCGCAGCCAGCGGTTGTGCAAAGTGTTGTAAATCATGTCGGTTCCTCCTGTCACAGATGGGGTGTCCTTCCGATTCCGATTATACGGGCTTTCGGCGGAAACCACAAGAGGAATTTAGAAGGAATACTGCAAATAGCGGTGCAGATTCCGCTTGGCCCGCTGCAGGGCCCTGCTGACGGAGGAGGGGTTGACTCCCAGCTCCCTGGCGATCTGGGTGACGGACATCTTCCGCTCGAAGTGCATGTCCAGCACCTGCCGCTGGCAGGGCGTCAGCTCCTGCTCCCTGGCCCGGCGGAGGTTCCGCCGCAGCCGGTCCATCTGCTCGGCATTGTCCGCTCCGTTCTCCCGGAGCCAGACGGTCATATCGCCCAGCCATTCGCTGCTGCGGGTGTCAAAGCGTGTATCTCTCATGTTTGTGATAGCTCCTGTCGTAGTAATGGGCGGTCAGCGCCGCCAGTTCCCGCATCTCCCGCCAGAGGGGCAGCAGCGCCTGGATGCGCAGCCGCAGCAGCCGGGCCGCCTCGGCGTCCGCCTGGGCCCGCTCCGCCGCCCGCAGCTCCGCAATGCGGCCGTGGATGGCGGCGGCGCTGTCCGCGTACTGGACGGAGAGTTCCAAAAGGGTCATAGCCCCACCTCCTTTCCCCGTGTCTCATGGCAGGCCGCCAGCTCCTGCCGGGCGAACGCCGGCAGGCAGCCGGCACAGACGCGGCTGCCGTTGCAGGCCCAGTACTCCTCGCCCACTGTGATCTCCTGCCCGCACAGGGTGCAGCGCAGGACGGTTTGCCGCCGGACGCGGCGATGCTGATCGTGCAAATGGTCTCCTCCTCAAAAAATGATAAAAAACGAAAAATTTCCTGTTGACAAAATGGAAGGCATCTGGTAAGATAAATCCTGCTGTTGGAACTGCTGGTGTAGCTCAGCTGGTAGAGCAGCTGATTTGTAATCAGCAGGTCGGGGGTTCGAATCCGTCCACCAGCTCCAAATTTCATACGGGGGAATTCCAGAGCGGTCAAATGGGGCAGACTGTAAATCTGTTGTCACTGACTTCGGTGGTTCGAATCCACCTTCCCCCACCAAAAATCAGTTTCGCCGGAAGGCGAAGCTGATTTTTTTGTTTGCTGGATGCGAGCTGACGGCGCGGAGTACAAAACAAGAATATTGATAAAAAATAAAAAAGAAACAAGAATCTTGTTGACAATTGAAATAATAGCACATATGTTCGACTGTGTCAAGGGGTTTCAACAAGAAACTTGTTAAAAAGATTGACATCAACATGCGCATAAGGTAAGATGAAGCAAACGGATCGGGGAGGAACAAGCGATGAGCTTTGGAAAGCGGGTACAGGCAAGCCGGGAGGCGCTGGGGATCTCCCAGGCGGCTCTGGCAAGATCGCTGGGCGTATCCCAATCGACGATCGGCAATTATGAGGCGGGCATCAGCTTCCCGAAGGAGGAGGTCCTGCTCCGCCTGTTCGACTGTCTGGAGACGGACCCCAACACCCTGTTCCGGGACAGTTTCCGCTCCGGCGGGCAGGTTTTGACCCACAGCGAGCGGCAGTTGATGGAGCGTTACCGGGGCCTGTCGCCCAAGGGGCGGGAGACGGTGCGCTCCGTGGTGGAGGCGCTTTGCGATTACCGGGACGACCTGGAGGCCGGAAAGCCGGAGCAGGAGCCGCGGCTGATCCCGCTGTACCGCAGCCCCGCGGCGGCGGGCTACGCGGCCCCGGTGTTCGGGGAGGACTTCGACTACATCCCCGTCACCGACGACGTGCCCCAGGCGGCGGAGTTCGCCGTCCGCATCCAGGGCGACTCGATGGCCCCCACGATCGCCGACGGTTCGGTGGCCTATGTCAACCGGGACCCGCTGAAGGCGGGGGATGTGGGGATCTTCTGCGTGGACGGGGACATCTTCTGCAAGCAGTACTACAAGGACCCGGCGGGGATTGTGTACCTGTTCTCCCTGAACCGGGCCAGGGCGGACGCGGACCTGGCTTTCCCGCCCGCCAGCGGCCGGACGCTGGTGTGCTTTGGCCGCGTCATCATGCACGCGCTGCCCCTGCCGGGGAAGGCGTAAAAGAGGACCGCCGTGCGATGCACAGCGGTCCTCTTTGCTATCATAAAGAGAGACGCCTCAGACGATGAAGCCGCCGTCGGCGGTCAGCACCTGTCCTGTCAGGAAGGACGCCCTGCTTGACGCCAGGAAGGCCACCGCGTGGGCGATGTCCTCCGGCGTTCCCAGACGGCCCAGAGGGGTCTCCTCCACCAGCATGTCCCGGGTCTCCCGGCCCAGGGCCCGCACCATGTCCGTTTCGATGCAGCCCGGCGCCACGCAGTTCACCCGGATGCCGGAGGGCGCCAGCTCCAGAGCCAGGGAGCGGGTCAGGCCGATGACGGCGGCCTTGGAGCAGGCGTAGGCCACCTCGCAGCTGGCACCCCGCAGGCCCCAGATGGAGGAGATGTTGACGATGCAGCCCCGCTTCTCGGAGAGCATGTGGGGCAGGACGGCCCGGGCGGCGTTTCGGGCGCCGGTGAGGTTGACGGCCAGGACACGGTCCCAGGTTTCGTCGTCAGTGTCCTGAAACAGGCCCTGCCGGGAGATGCCGGCGTTGTTCACCAGCAGCTCAATGGGTCCCAGCTCCGTCTCTGCGGTCCGCACCATGGCGTCCACCGCCCGCCGGTCCGCCACGTCGGCGCGGACGGCGATGGCCTCCCGGCCCCCGGCGCGCAGCTGGCGCACCAGTTCCTCCGCAGCTTCCCTGTGCTCCAGATAGTTGACACAGACCGCCCAGCCCGCCCCGGACAGCTCTGCGGCGGTGGCCCGCCCGATCCCCCGGGAAGCGCCGGTGACCAGCGCGACTTGCTTCATGCCCACATCCCCCCTTGTTCATTGAGGGCAGTATAGCAAAACGGGGGAGGATGTCAAGAATAAAAAATTTTTTCAAAAATTGGGTTGACAGAGCGACCCCTTTTGCGTATAATAGCTTTTGCCGTCTGACGAGTGCGGCGAACCCGGGAGCATAGCTCAGCTGGTTAGAGCACCTGCCTTACAAGCAGGGGGTCA
>JAUNGH010000153.1 GCA_030524605.1 Oscillospiraceae bacterium
GAGGGCGCCCAGGTCACCATCGAGGACGTGAACTACGACGACTGCGTCCGCATGGCCGCCGCCGAGGCCGCCGAGACCTATCACGGCGTGATCGTCCAGGACACCGCCTGGGAGGGCTACGAGGAGATCCCCACCTGGATCATGCAGGGCTACGGCACCATGGCCGGCGAGGCGGCCAACCAGCTGCGGGAGATCGGCGTCAACCGGCCCACCCATGTGTTCATCCAGGCCGGCGTGGGCAGTCTGGCGGGGGCCATGGTGGGTTACTTCACCAACCTGTTCCCCAATGACCCGCCCAAGTTCATCGTCATGGAGGCCCGGGCAGCGGACTGCCTGTATCGGGGCGCCCTGGCCGGGGACGGCAGCCCCCGGGTGGTGGACGGCGACCTGAGGACCATCATGGCGGGCCTTGCCTGCGGCGAGCCCAACATCCTGGCCTGGGACATCCTGCGCAACCATGTGTCCGCCTTCGTCTCCTGTCCCGACTGGGTCAGCGCCCGGGGCATGCGGATGCTGGGCGTGCCCGTCAAGGGCGATCCCACGGTGATCTCCGGCGAGTCCGGCGCGGTGGGCATGGGCCTGATCGCCGCCCTGATGGAGACCGACGAATACCGGGATCTGCGGGAGCATCTGGGGCTGGACCGCTTCAGCCAGGTGCTGATGTTCTCCACCGAGGGCAACACCGACCCCATGAAGTTCCGCAAGGTGCTGTGGGACGGGGAGTATCCGACGGTATAAGCGCAAAAAGACAGCAGCGGCTTGAAGCCGCTGCTGTCTTTTTGCGCAGAGTGGAGAGCGAAGAGTGGAGATTGAAGACGGCGCTACGCGGGGAGAGGGGAGAGGGTGAAAGTGTCCAGGTCCAGGAGCCAGCCGTCCAGCACGATGCCGGTGACTGCGGAGGGATCCACCACCTGGCGGAAGGGACCGCAGCCCAGTGTCCCGGTGACTGTGCCGTTTTCCTCCCGCTCGGTTGTGGTGCTTTGCCGGGTGCCGTATTTTACGATCTCTCCGTCCACGAAAAGCCCGCTGATGGAGGCGGTAAGCCATCTGGAGCCATAGGTGCCGGCCGCCATGGGCTCCGGGATCTCAAACTCCACCACTGCCTGAAGAGGGGTCAGAGTCACCCTGGTGATATCAAGCAGGCTGCCGTTTTCCTGCTCCAGCAGGGCGCTGCCTTCATAGACGGCCTCCGGAAAGCGGCGCTCCACGGTGAAGGTGAAGTCAAAGGGGCCCCGGAGGGTGGTGTCCCCGAACTCCAGATCTTCCAGATGGAGCTCCAGCTCCGGGGTCTCCTGGCTGGAGGAAAAGTCCCGCTGGATCAGCAGGGAGCCTGTCTGGGTCTCCCGGTCAAAGAAATAGGTGAGCTCCGGGTGGAACCAGATCCGGACATACTCCATATAGCTGTCCAAGAACTCTTCCAGCTCGGCTTCCTCCATGCCTGGGCGGGTTTCCAGAAGGGCGCTTTTGACAGACGCCCTGGTCGGGAAGAGCCAGGAGTCCTCTGTCTGCACATCGGCCCAGTAGTCCGTGGGCATATCCGCGCCCTCCAGGGACAGGGACAGCACCAGGGTCTGGCCATCCCAGACGGCGCCGTGGAGAGTGGCGGTGACGCCGTCCGCCGTCTGGCTCTGGCCGATGACGGTGCCCATGGAGGCCAGCAGGTCCTCGTCGGCCTCCGGCGCGTCCCGGTCCGCCAAGCTCCGGAACCACCGGGAGAACTGCCCGGTGGCGGCGGCGTAGCCGCAGGCGGTCAGCACCAGCGCGGCGGCAAGGAGGGCGGCGATCCAGCGGCGCTTCCGCCGCCGGGGCAGGGCGGCACGGAGCTTTGCCTTCACGCGGGCCGCCGACACCTCGTCCATCGGCGGGATGTCGGTCTCCAGATCGTTTGTCAGGGTATACCACTCGTTCATCGGGGCACCTCCTCTTGCAGTCGTTTCCGGATCCGGTGGAGCCGGGCGCGGACGGCGGGCTCCGTCAGGCCGTAGCGTTGGCCGATCTCCGCCGCCGTCTCCAGCAGCAGGTAGTGGCGGAGGAAGATTTCGCCGTCCGGCGGGGACAGAGTGCGGATATAGTCCGCCAGGACGCCGCCCAGCACCTCCTGCTCCAGAAAGGCGCTGTCGTCCGTGTCGCCGTCGAACAGGGGGACCTCCGCACGGCGGCGCAGGGCCCGCCAGCGGTCGATGGCCAGATTCCGGGCGGTGGTGATGACAAAGCCCCGCAGGGTTTCCGGGGCCAGATCGTCCCCGCCCTGCCAGAGCCGGATGAGGGTGTCCGCCGCCACCTCCTCCACGTCCGCCTGCCGCCCCGGCAGCAGCCGCCCGGCGATGGCCGCCGCCAGGGGCAGATAGCGGTCCGCCAGGGCGGACAGGGCTCCGTCCGGGTCCTGTTTGAGCCGCGCCAGCAGCTCACGGTCTGTCATGCTGCCACCTCCTTTTTGGGGTTTCATCATGGATACGATGGAAACGGGCAAAACGGTGCAAAGAATTTGAAAAAAATCGGAAGGCGGTTTTACCCGCCCTGCGGGCGGGGATGGGTTTGCGCCGTGCTGCGGCGTGGGGAATGCACCCAGCTTCTCTTTTTTTCTTGAAAAAAAGACCCCTCCGGAGGCCCTCTCGCCGCTCGTGCATCCTTGGCCTTTCCCGGGAAACGCACAAAAACCGTCCGGCGGGAATACCGGACGGTTTTGGTCTTATGTCCAGCCCATGGCGGTGAGGAAATCCGTCAGGGCGTCCCGGGACGTCTGCTTTGCGGCGTCTTCCGCAGCGGAGAGGTACAGTGTGCGGCCATCTATTTGCAGCGGCTTCACGAGGACGGTTATTCCTTGCGGAAAGCAAAGTCAGGCGTGGAACGGCAGCTGCCCCGCTGATAGGCGCCGGCGCAGCCGTAAAAGCAATATGTCCAGCCGCCCGGGGCTTCGGAGCTGCGGCGGTTCAGCGGCATGTCCTGTTCAAAACTTCCGGCCTGTATATGAAGTTCGCCCTCCAGGCCGTTATGGCCGCGGCCCACGGAATAGATGCGCTTGCCGGACAGGGTGGCGGTTTCCGCTTCTTCTCCGGTCTCCGGGTCATAGATACCGCCGGTGTAGGTGTGTTCTCCAAATGACCGCCGGAAAGGCGATCAGGATCACCAGAAGGAGGATGCTTTTCCGGCCTTTCACAGCGGTTCCTTTCGGCAACAGCCCGGGGCCGATGCTTTTAGATCCGGGCCACGCCGGAATCCCGCGCGGCCTGCTCCACGGCGGCGGCCACGGCGTCCTTCACCCGGGGATCGAAGGCGGCGGGGATGATATAGTCGGCAGACAGCTCCTCGTCGGAGATCAGGCCCGCCAGGGCGTGGGCGGCGGCGATCTTCATCGCGTCGTTGATGTCGCTGGCCCGGGCGTCCAGCGCGCCCCGGAAGATGCCGGGGAAGGCCAGGACGTTGTTGATCTGGTTGGGGTAGTCGCTGCGGCCCGTGGAGACCACCGCCGCACCGCCGGCCTTGGCGTCGTCGGGGAAGATCTCCGGCGTGGGGTTGGCGCAGGCGAAGACGATGGCGTCCCGGTTCATGGTCCGCACCATCTCCGTGGTGACGGCCCCCGGCGCGGACACGCCGATGAACACGTCCGCCCCCACCAGGGCGTCGGCCAGGGAGCCGGGCTTCTTCTCCGGATTCGTGACCCGGGCCATCTCCTCCTTGACGGGGTTCATGCCCTCGGTCCGGCCCGCATAGATGGCGCCCTTCCGGTCGCAGAGCGTCACGTGCTTCGCCCCGGCAGACAGCAGCAGCCGGGTGATGGCAATGGCCGCCGCCCCCGCGCCGTTGAGTACGATGCGCACGTCCTCCAGCCGCTTGCCAACCACCTTCAGTGCGTTGGTCAGGCCCGCCAGGGTGATGACGGCGGTGCCGTGCTGGTCGTCGTGGAAGATGGGGATGTCGCAGCGCTCCTTCAGCTTCCGCTCGATCTCAAAGCAGCGGGGGGCGGCGATGTCCTCCAGATTCACGCCGCCAAAGCTGCCCGCCAGCAAAGCAACGGTATTGACGATCTCGTCCACATCCTTGCTGCGGACGCACAGGGGGATGGCGTCCACGCCGCCGAAGGCTTTGAAGAGGACGCACTTGCCCTCCATGACGGGCATGCCGGCCTCGGGGCCGATGTCGCCCAGGCCCAGAACGGCGGTGCCGTCCGTCACGACGGCCACGGTGTTCCAGCGGCGGGTCAGTTCATAGCTCTTGCTGATGTCCTTCTGGATCTCCAGGCAGGGCTGGGCCACGCCGGGGGTGTAGGCCAGGGACAGGGCGTCCTTGCTGTCCACCGCCGCCCGGGGCGTCACCTCCAGCTTGCCCTTCCACTCGTAGTGCAGACGCAGGGATTCCTTTGCGTAATCCATGATGCGATGCTCCTCTCACTTGTTGAAAAATCGTACCTATTTTACGGGAAAACAGCGAAGATGTCAATTCCCGTCAGGAAATACTTGAAATCCCAGTTTTCCTATGGCAAAATGGGAGATGAAAGGGGAGTGCTGACATGAAGATCTCCACCAAGGGGCGGTACGCCCTGCGGCTGATGATGGATATTGCCGTCCACGACGGGGAGGGCAACGTCTCGCTGAAGGACGTGGCGGCCCGGCAGAACATTTCGATGAAGTATCTGGAACAGATCGCGGGGCTGCTGTCCAAGGCGGGGCTGCTGCGCAGCGGGCGGGGCGCCCAGGGCGGCTACCGCCTGACCCGGGAGCCGGAGCAGTACACCGTGGGCAGCATCCTGCGGCTGACGGAGGGGAATCTGGCGCCGGTGGCCTGTCTGGGGGACCCGGTGAACCGCTGCGAGCGGTGCGGCGAGTGCCCCACGCTGGATTTCTGGACAGGGCTGTACGCCGTGGTGAACGAGTACATTGACCGCTATACCCTGGCGGACCTGCTGGCGGAGCAGAAGCGGAAGCAGATGTAAGAAGCGGGAGGGCCGGCGAAAGCCGGCCCTCCCGTCTGTTCCAGCGGGAAGTTACAGGTTCTTCTCGTAGGACTCGATCATCTTCTTGACCATCTGGCCGCCGACGGAACCGGCCTCACGGCTGGTCAGGTCGCCGTTGTAGCCCTCCTTCAGGTTGACGCCGACCTCGGAGGCAGCCTCCATCTTGAACTTATCCATAGCGGCACGGGCCTCGGGAACGTTGAGCTTGTTGGTGTTCTTGCTAGACATAATTGTTTTCTCCTTTTCATCTAATCAATTGTGGGTTCATTGGGTATCGCGAGCATAGTTTGACTCGAAAAAAAGAGAATATGCCGATATTTTGCCGGGAATTTTTGCTTTTTATGAGAAAATTCCGCCTGGCGGGCGGCATTCCTCTGGACATTTGCGCCGGGAGCGGTTATGATAAGCAGTGAACGCCCCACGGGGGGCCGAATATGACTTGATCAAATTGGAGATACGATATGGGTAAATATTTTGGAACCGACGGCTTTCGCGGCAAGGCGGGTGAGGGCCTGACCGCCGCCCACGCCTATGAGATCGG
>JAUNGH010000154.1:0-4074 GCA_030524605.1 Oscillospiraceae bacterium
TAGCAGAAATACGCGCTCAGCCTTGCGCCGTCCTTTATAACAACGGCATCCGCCCCGCTGCCGGTGCGATAGGTCTCCCCCGCCTGCTCTGCGTCGGGAAAGTAGCTGGTAAGGGCGGCTTCGTCCATATACTCCGTATAAAGCCGGGTCTCCAGCTGCAGCCAAACCCTGCCGCTCATGTAACCGGCCAGAACCTGCGCGTTCAGCAGATGCTCACCATTCCCATCGCCTAGCAAGTAAATGCGGCAGTGGCTTCTGTCTTCCGTGCTGTTCAGCGGTGCGCCGGAGGAGGCGCAATACCCGGACGGTGCCAGCCAGTCCTGCCCCTCCAAGGGATTCGGCAGGGGCACGCCCAAATATTCCTCCGCCTCCAGCCAGGCGGCGTGATAACTCTCCCAGTCATAGGGAACCTGACCGTCTGCATTCTCAAACGCCTGCCGCAGCCGCTCCAGCGCCGCTTTGACCTCATCGGAGAAATCATCGGCGGGGATCCGCTCCACCTCCCATGTCGTCTGGTATCCGGGCTCTCCCCAGCTGCTCCTTATACTCCGCACACTGACGCCGCTTCCGCGGAGGATCTCCACAGCCAGGGCTCCGGCAGACAGCAGGATACAGACACAGGCCGCTGTCAGCAGCCATTTGCCGCAGCGCCGTCCTCCGGGACGCTTCTTGGCCTTCTCCCCCTGGCTCCCGATATTCCGCACCTCCTCTTTCAGATGCTGGGAGGCGTGGATCTCATCAAAGGTCCTCCAATATAAATTTTTCACGACTCATTCCTCCTCCAGCTGCGTTTTCAGTCTCGCTCTCGCCCGTGCCAGCCGGGTTTGGACCGTGGAGGGCTTCATCCCCAGCAGCTCCCCGATCTCCTTCACCGCATATCCCTCATAGTAATACAGGTACAGCGGCACCCGGTACTTTCCCGGAAGCTCCATAACCTCCCGGAACAGTGTCTGCCGGGCCGGGTCGGAAAACACCGGTTCCGGACAGCTCTCCAGCGGCACGGTCCTGCGCCGCCAGGGGTGGGCGGAGATCCGCTTGCACTCGTTCAGCGTCACCCGCACCAGCCAGCGGCGCAGGTGCCCGTCATCCGCAAAGGGCTTTTCCTCCCGCCACAGACGCAGCATGGTGTTCTGTGCGGCATCCTCCGCGTCCGCAGGCTCCCGGAACCAGTTCAGGGCGATCCGGTACACCATATCCAGATGCCGTTCCGCAGCCGCTGTAAAGTCTTTTTCTGTCAGCATAGCGCGATTCTCCTTGAAAAGCTTTTCACTGGAAAAACCCGGGATACGCTGAAAATATCCCACGCAGAAGATGTTTTTATAAAAAAATCCCCTGTCCGTTGGACAGGGGATTTCAGGCACATGGAAATCTGAATTACTTCAACTCGACCTTGCCGCCGGCTTCCTCGATCTGCTTCTTCAGAGCCTCGGCGTCGTCCTTGGAGATGCCTTCCTTCAGAGTGGAAGGAGCGCCCTCGACGGTAGCCTTGGCCTCGGCCAGACCCTGGCCGGTGATCTCGCGGACGACCTTGATGACCTTGATCTTGGCAGCGGCATCGAAGCCGGTCAGGACCACGTCGAAATCGGTCTTCTCCTCAACGGGAGCGGCAGCGGCGGCAGCGGGAGCGGCCATGGCGGCGGCAGAAACGCCAAACTCCTCCTCCAGAGCGTGAACCAGCTCACTGAGCTCCAGAACGGTCAGGGCCTTGATCTCCTCGATCATAGCGGTAACTTTCTCAGACATTGTATTTGCCTCCTAATTGTAAATTTTTAAAATGTTGTGCCTGCTGATCATTCAGCGGCGGGAGCGGCCTCCTCGGCGGTCTCCCCGGCAGGAGCGCCGTTCTTTTCGGCGATCTGCTTCAGGACAACGGCCAGGCCGGTGATGGGAGCCAGCATGGTACCCAGGACCTGCGCCTGCAGGACGGGCAGCGCGGGAATGGAAGCCAGGGAGTTGATGGTGGCCAGATCGACGGGCTTGCCGTCCATAAAGCCGCCCTTGATCTCGAACTTGCCGTCCAGCTTCTTGGCGTAGTTGGCCATGACACGGGCGGGAGCCACGGGATCATCGCACAGAGCCAGAGAAGTGGTGCCGTTGAGCAGATGATCCAGCTCCTCCAGGCCGGTGTTGTTGAAGGCGAAGCGGAGCAGGGTGTTCTTCACGACTGCGTAGTCCACATTGCTCTCGCGGCACTCGCGGCGCAGCGCGGTGTCCTCTTCAACGGTGATGCCCTTGTAATCGACGATCACGCCGGCAGTGGCCTTCTGGATCTTCTCGGTCAGTTCGGCCACGATGGCCTGCTTCTCGGATAAGACCTTTGCGTTAGGCATTCTTGTTTTCACCTCCATAGGAATTGTAGGTGCGTTCAAAAAGGAAACCGTCCTTATGCCGCAAAGACACAAGGACGGAGTAGCAATCTCACGATTAGCCGCCCTCGGCAGGATTTACGAGAGGTCTCCCCTCACCTGCTGTCTTTGGAACGCATCTGATATTATATTCAAGGGATCAACAAAAGTCAACCCTCAAATATAGATTTTCGCGAAATTCCCCTCTCATCCCGCGCCCGCAGACACCAGGAAAAGGGGCCAGGGAAAAACCTAGGTTTTTCCCGGTTCTTTCGCCAACGGCGAAAGAAGGAATTCCAATCATTTTCGGCAGGACATGCGCCTGCCGAAAATACCCCGACCCGTGCGCCCCCGGGGCGCACACACCAGTCCGCAGACTGGTGAGGGGGAATCTAAAGGGGGGACGAAGTCCCCTCTTTATTTACACCAGCTTCGCAGTGTTCATCTTCACGCCAGGGCCCATGGTGGACGCGGCGACGCAGCTGCGGATATACTGGCCCTTGGCGGCGGCGGGCTTGGCCTTGACGATGGCGCCCATCAGGGCGTTGTAGTTCTCGGTCAGCTTCTCGGCGCCGAAGGACACCTTGCCGATGGGGCAGTGGATGATGTTGGTCTTGTCCAGACGGTACTCGATCTTACCGGCCTTGACTTCCTTCACGGCCTTGGCAACATCGGGAGTTACGGTACCGGCCTTGGGAGAGGGCATCAGGCCCTTGGGGCCCAGGACCTTACCGAGACGGCCGACCACGCCCATCATGTCGGGGCTGGCGACGACCACGTCGAACTCAAACCAGTTCTCCTTCTGGATCTTCTCCACCAGGTCCATATCGCCCACATAGTCGGCGCCGGCCTCGCGGGCGGCGTCGGCCTTGTCGCCCTTGGCGAACACCAGCACGCGGACGGTCTTGCCGGTGCCATGGGGCAGCACGATGGCGCCGCGGACCTGCTGGTCGGCATGGCGGGAGTCAACGCCCAGCTTCACATGCAGCTCGACGGTCTCGTCGAACTTGGCGCTGGCGGTCTTGCAAATGAGAGCCAAGCCTTCGGCAGCCTCATACTGCACGTTCTTGTCGATCTGCTTGGCACTTTCCTGATATTTCTTGCCTCTAAACAATGTTACTTCCTCCTCATAGTGGTTCTTCGGAATCAAATCCTCCCACTGTATGGAGCGGCCGTTTCAGCCGCTCGGCTTATGGTATGTTAGTCGCCGACGACAACGCCCATGGAGCGGGCGGTACCGGCGATCATGCTCATGGCAGCTTCCAGGCTGGCGGCATTCAGGTCCTTCATCTTGATCTCGGCGATCTTCTGGACGGAGGCCTTGGAGATGGTGGCCACCTTGGTCTTGTTGGGGACACCGGAGCCGGACTCAATGTTGCACTCCTTCTTGATCAGGACGGCCGCGGGGGGCGTCTTGGTGATGAAGGAGAAGGAACGGTCGGCGTACACGGTGATGACGACGGGGATGATCATGCCCATGTCGTTCTTGGTGCGCTCGTTGAACTCCTTGGTGAACGCGGCGATGTTGACGCCGTGCTGGCCCAGCGCGGGGCCGACGGGAGGAGCGGGAGTTGCCTTGCCTGCGGGAATCTGCAGCTTTACATAACCAGTAATTTTCTGTGCCACGGAGTAGCACCTCCTAAATCATAAATGTGGTGCGGACATCTCTTGCGTCCGTCCTTGGCGGGACCCGGCGGTCCCTCCCACTTTGCACCGGAAACGCCGGTGC
>JAUNGH010000154.1:4174-5470 GCA_030524605.1 Oscillospiraceae bacterium
GGACCTCGACCTGATCCAGCTCCAGGTCCACGGGCGTCTCCCGGCCGAACATGGAGACCATGACGCTGACCCGGTTCTTCTCGGGCTCGATCTCCTCGACGACGCCTGTGAAGCTGGCCAGCGGGCCGTCCACGATCCGAACGTGGTCGCCCACATTGTACCTGACGACGATCTCGTGCTTCTCCATGCCCATGGCGAGGACCTCTTCCTCCGTCAGGGGGATGGGCTTGTTGGCGGAGCCGACAAAGCCGGTGACGCCACGCACGTTCCGCACCAGATGCCAGGTGTCGTCTGTCATGACCATCTTGACCAGCACATAGCCGGGAAACACCTTCCGCTCCACTTCCTTGGTGGCGCCGGAGTCGGTGACCTCCGTCACGGTCTCCATGGGGATCTCCATGCGGAGGATCTTGTCCTCCATGCCGCGGCCGGTGACGAACTTCTCGATGCTGGTCTTGACGGCGTTTTCATAGCCGGAATAGGTATGGATCACATACCACTTCGCGCTGTCTGACATACCCGTTACTCCTTAAGCGCCGAACACATGCAGGATCAGATCCACAGCGGAAACCGCCACAAAATCGAAGATCCAGATGCAGGCGCCGATGGCCACGGAGCACAGCAGCACGGTGCCGGTATTTTTCAGCACGGTCTGCCTGTTAGGCCAAACGACCTTTTTCAGTTCGCTTTTCATCTCGCGGAACCAGAGGCCGCGATCCTTCTTTTTCGTCTCTTCTGCCATGTTTTCACACGCCCTTTCTTTTACTCGTCGCCATTACTTGGTCTCGCTGTGGAGCGTGTGCTTTTTGCAGAAGCGGCAATACTTGTTCAGCTCAAGCTTGTCCGGGGTGTTCTTCTTGTTCTTCATCGTATTGTAGTTTCTCTGCTTGCACTCGTTGCATCTCAAAGTGACTTTAACGCGCATCTAACGGCACCTCCTTATTATTGGTATCATGCCCGGCAACGCCGGGGATACCGACTGCCTCCCTGCATGTTTTCAGCGGCTCTCCCGCCGTGGCTTGAAAAGCGAAAAAAGCGCACGAAAAGAAAACCCCTTTTTCACAGGTAATGGAGATTATAGCACAAGTCAAAATCCAGGTCAACTGCTTTTTCGAAAAATTTCCAGTGATTTTGCGGGAAACCAACACCGGAACAGCTCCCGCTTGCGCCGTATTTTCAGATGTGTTATCATGACAGAAAATCAGGAAGTGAGGACTGCTCCTATGCGCATCATGGCCATTGACTACGGCGACGCCCACACCGGCATCGCCATCTCCGACCCCACCGGCTTTCTGG
>JAUNGH010000155.1 GCA_030524605.1 Oscillospiraceae bacterium
AAGAGATAAGGGATAAAAGATAAGAGATATTAGGAGGAAGATTTGATGGAAGCGCTTAAAATGCGCCGGAGTTCCTCGCAATCGCAAAAAAGAGATTCATATAAATTGGTGGGGAGAAAATCGCAAGCATGCAATAGTTCCAGCCAATACAGGGTCTCTGCACATTCCTTTAAAGCAATGCGCAGTTTCGCTATAAAATCTTTCCGGCTGCTACCATAAACCGCTTCCGTAATGTTTGCGCCAATACTGGTTCCACTGCGAAGAATTTGTTTGGATAAAACGAATTCCTTGTACTCGGAGCAAAGATGTTGATAAAGCCGAACAATTCGGATAGCAAAAGCCATACTTTTTTCTCTGGCAATACTGTTGGCTGACATTCCCGCTCCCCCTATCTTTTATCTCTTAGCTCTTCACTTTTATCTGTTCAGTGGTGGAACAGCCGCATGCCCGTAAAGCACATTGTGATGCCGTACTTATTGGCGGTCTCGATCACATGGTCGTCCCGGATGCTGCCGCCCGGCTCCGCAATGTACTGTACGCCGCTCTTTCTCGCCCGCTCCACGTTGTCGCCGAAGGGGAAGAACGCGTCGCTGCCCACGGTCACGCCGGACTGGGTGGCGATCCAGGCTTTTTTCTCTTCCGCTGTCAGCACTTCGGGGCGTACCTTGAAGGTGTTCTGCCACACGCCGTCGGCCAGGATGTCTTCATACTCGTCGGAGGTGTAGATGTCGATGGCGTTGTCCCGGTCGGGGCGGCGGATGTTGTCCACGAACTGGAGCCCCAAGACCTTGGGATGCTGCCGCAGATACCAGTTGTCCGCCTTCTGGCCCGCCAGGCGGGTGCAGTGGATGCGGCTCTGCTGGCCCGCGCCCACGCCGATGGCCTGGCCGTTTTTCACGTAGCACACGGAGTTGGACTGGGTGTATTTCAGGGTGATGAGGGCCACGATCATGTCGATTTTCGCGGCCTCGGGCAGCTCCTTGCTCTCGGTGACGATGTTGCCCAGCAGCGCCTCGTCGATCTTGAACTCGTTCCGGCCCTGCTGGAAGGTGACGCCGAACACGTCCTTGTACTCCTGGGGAGCGGGGACATAATCCGGGTTGATCTGCACCACGTTATAGCCGCCCTTCTTCTTGGTTTTCAAAATCGCCAGCGCCTCGTCGGTGTAGCCGGGGGCGATGACGCCGTCGGACACCTCGGCCTTCAGGTAATTGGCGGTGGCGGCGTCGCATACGTCACTGAGGGCCGCCCAGTCGCCGTAGGAGCACAGGCGGTCGGCGCCCCGGGCCCGGATGTAGGCGCAGGCGATGGGGCTCAGCTCCGCGTCCTCCTCCACGAAGTAGATTTTCTTATCCACGTCGCTGAGGGGCAGGCCCACGGCGGCGCCGGCGGGGGAGACGTGCTTGAAGCTGGCGGCAGAGGGCAGGCCGGTGGCGGCCTTCAGTTCCTTGACCAACTGCCAGGAGTTCAGCGCGTCCAGAAAGTTGATGTATCCCGGCTTGCCGTTCAGGACCGTGATGGGCAGGCCGCCGCCGTCCCGCATGAAGATGCGGGACGGCTTTTGGTTGGGGTTGCAGCCGTATTTCAGTTCCAGTTCGTTCATGAGAAGCTCCCTTGATTTTCAGAAATTTGTTTACATAACATTTCGGCGGCCTGGGGCAGCAGCACCCATTCGGCCTGCTCCATCACCCGGCGCTGCAGCGTCTCCGCCGTGTCGTCCGGCAGGATGTCCACCGCCTTTTGCAGCAGGATGCGGCCGCCGTCGGGGATCTCGTTCACCAGATGGACGGTGGCGCCGGTGACCTTCACGCCCTTGGCCAAGGCGGCCTCGTGGACCTTCAGGCCGTACATGCCCTTGCCGCAGAAGGAGGGGATCAAAGACGGATGGACGTTGAGGATGCGCTCCGGCCATTGCTTGACAAAGCCCTCGGACAGAATGGACAGGAAGCCCGCCAGGACGATGACGTCCACATGGTATTCCGCCAGCTTCGCGGAGATAGCGGCCTCAAAGTCCTCTTGGCTCATCCCCTTCCGGGGGACGGCGACGCCGGGCACGCCGTGGTTGGCGGCCCGGGTCAGGGCGTAGGCGGTCTCATTGCTGGCCACCACCAGCACGATCTCCCCGTGGGGGATATCGCCGCGCTCCTGGGCGTTTAGCAGGGCCTCCAGGTTGGTGCCGCCGCCGGAGACGAACACGGCGATGCGGGCTTTTGTTAACATAATACCACCCGCTCATCGCCCTCGGCGATCTCGCCGATGACATAGGCGTCACAACCCTCGGCCTTCAGGGCGGCCAGGGCCCTGTCGGCGTCCTCACGGGCCACGATGACGGTCATGCCCACGCCCATGTTGTAGGTGTTGAACATGTCGTGCTCCGGGATGCCGCCCATGCGCTGGAGCATGTGGAAGATGGGTGGGGTTTTGACGGCGGCCTTTTCGATTTTGGCGGTCAGGCCCTCGGGCAGGCAGCGGGGGATGTTTTCGAAGAAGCCGCCGCCGGTGATGTGGCTGACGCCCTTGACAGTGACGGCGGCCATGCAGGCCAGCACGGGCTTGACGTAGATGACAGTGGGCTCCAACAGCGCCTCGCCCAAAGTGCAGCCCAGCTCGGGGCAGTGGAGGGTCAGATTGGCGTGCTCCACGGCGAAGACCTTCCGCACCAGGGAATAGCCGTTGGAGTGGATGCCGCTGGAGGGCAGGGCCAGGATCACGTCCCCGGCCCGCATGGCGCTGTGGTCGATGACCTTGGGCCTGTCCACGATGCCCACGGAGAAGCCCGCCAGGTCGTAGTCGTCGGCGGGCATGGTGCCGGGATGCTCGGCGGTCTCGCCGCCGATGAGGGCGCAGCCCGCCCGGACGCAGCCCTCCGCCACGCCGGAGACCAGGGTGGCGACCTTTTTCGGCTCGTTCTTGCCCAGGGCGATGTAGTCCAGGAAGAACAGGGGTTTTGCGCCGCAGCAGATGATATCGTTGACGCACATGGCCACGCAGTCGATGCCCACGGTGTCGTGCTTGTCCAGCAGCTGGGCGATGCGGATCTTGGTGCCCACGCCGTCAGTGCCGGAGACCAGCACCGGCTCGGTCATGCCGGTCAGGTCGGGGGCGAACAGGCCGCCGAAGCCGCCGATGTCGGACACCACGCCGGGGATCATGGTGCGGGCGACATGCTCCTTCATCAGCCGCACGCCCTCGTAACCGGCCTCGATGTTGACGCCGGCCTCCCGGTAGCTGTCAGAAAAACTACGCATGTTGATCTTTCTTCCTTTCGCTGATCTTGCACTCAAAGCGGTCTTTGCCGCCGTCCTTGGGAATGGCGGTGGGATAGCCGCCGCCGAAGCAGGCGGTGCAGAAGCCGCCCTGGGTGTTGTCCGCCAGCTTGATCACGTCCTCCAAACTGAGGTAGCCCAGGGAGTCCACGCCGATGATCCCGGCGATCTCCTCCACGGAGTGGTGGTTGGCGATGAGCTTGCTGGGGTCGTCGATGTCGGTGCCGTAATAGCAGGCCGCCACAAAGGGCGGGGCGCTGACCCGCATGTGGATCTCCGTGGCCCCGGCCTTGCGCAGCAGGTCGATGGTCCGGCGGCAGGTGGTGCCCCGGACGATGGAGTCGTCGATCAGCACCACCCGTTTGCCCTCCACCACGGAACGGATGGGGTTCAGCTTGATGTTGACCTCGTTTTCCCGCATGGCCTGGGTGGGGGAGATGAAGGTGCGGCCAATGTACTTGTTCTTGATAAAGCCCATGCCGTAGGGGATGCCGGACTGTTTGGCATAGCCCAGGGCGGCGTCCAAACCGGAGTCGGGTACGCCCACCACGATGTCCGCCTGGACGGGGTGCTCCAGCGCCAGGAAGGCGCCGGCCCGCTGGCGGGCGATATGGACGCTGCTGCCGTCGATGACGGAGTCCGGCCGGGCAAAGTAGATGAATTCAAAGACGCACAGCTTCTTGGGGGCTTTGCCACAGTGGCTGGTGTCGGACTTGACGCCGTGCTTGTCCACCACCACGATCTCACCGGGGAGGATGTCCCGCTCGAACTTCGCGCCGATGGCGTCCAGGGCGCAGGACTCGGAGGCGAAGGCCACAGAGCCGTCCTTCAGCGTTCCCATGCACAGGGGCCGGAAGCCGTTGGGGTCCCGGGCGGCGATGAGCTTGCTGGGGGAGGAGATGACCAGGGAGTAGGCGCCCACGATGCGGTCCATGGCGGCGGAGACGGCGGCCTCGATAGAGGGGGTGCGCAGCCGCTCCTGGACGATGATGTAGGCGATGACCTCGGAGTCCGTGGTGGTCTGGAAGATGGAGCCCTTGCTCTCCAGCTCGTTGCGCAACTCCAGGGAGTTGGTCAGGTTGCCGTTGTGGGCCAGGGCCATCCGGCCCTTGTAGTGGTTGACCACGATGGGCTGCACGTTCCGCTTGTTGTCGGAGCCGGTGGTGCCGTAGCGCACATGGCCCACGGCGATGTTGCCGGCGCCGAGAGCCCGCAGCCGCTGGGCGGGGAACACCTCGCTGACAAGCCCTGTGTCCCGGTAGGAGGCGAACACGCCGTCGTCGTTCACCACGATGCCGGCGCTCTCCTGCCCCCGGTGCTGCAGGGCGTACAGGGCGTAATAGGCCAGGGAGGCCACGTCGGCGGCGTTTTCCGAATAAACGCCGAAAACGCCGCATTCCTCATGGATGTGGCGCTCCGGAAATCCGGCGGCAGCCGTCTCACCGTTGAGACGGCCGGCCGGTGCCTCCTGCTCAGTCCGCATCATGGGCCAGCAGTCGCTTCATGATCTCGGCATAGGCGTCCTCCACGCCGCCCATGTCCCGGCGGAAGCGGTCCTTGTCCAGCTTTTCGTGGGTCTTGGAGTCCCACAGGCGGCAGGTGTCGGGGCTGATCTCGTCGGCCAGGACGAGGCGTCCGTCACTGAGCTTGCCGAATTCCAGCTTGAAGTCCACCAGGGTGACGCCGCACTCGGCCCAGAAGGCCTTCAGCACGTCGTTGACGGCGAAGGCGTACTTCTTGATGAGTTCGATCTCCTCAGGGGTGGCCAGCTTCAGGGCGATGGCGTGATAGGCGTTCAGCAGGGGATCGTCCAGCTCGTCGCATTTGTAGGAGAACTCGATGGTGGGCTGGTCGAACACGATGCCCTCCTCCACGCCGTAGCGGGAGGCGAAGTGGCCGGCGGAGATGTTGCGGATGATGACCTCCAGAGGCACGATGGAGACCTTCTTCACCAGGGTCTCCCGCTCGCTCAGTTCCTTGACGAAGTGGGTGGGGATGCCCGCCTTCTCCATCTTCACCATCAGGCGGTTGGTCATCTGGTTGTTGATGACGCCCTTGCCCACGATGGTGCCCTTCTTGGCACCGTTGAAGGCGGTGGCGTCGTCCTTGTAATCCACGATGAACAGCTCGGGATCGTCGGTTTTGAAGACCTTCTTGGCCTTGCCCTCGTAAACCTGCTCTA